>DASYHX010000354.1:0-25154 GCA_035998065.1 Pseudorhizobium sp. | reverse complement strand
GGTTT
Source organism: Pseudorhizobium sp. (assembly GCA_035998065.1). GTDB lineage: Bacteria > Pseudomonadota > Alphaproteobacteria > Rhizobiales > Rhizobiaceae > Neorhizobium. The sequence goes on along the minus strand of DASYHX010000354.1, from coordinate 25,149 downwards.
TGTCGGTGCAGCAGAATCCAAGGAACTCCTGATGGCTCACTCCTTCGGGATACCCTATGCCATCGTTCGCGGGAGAATGGGCGGTTCAGCGATGACGGCTGCCGCAGTCAACGCGCTGGCGAGGGCCGGCCTGTGATCGCAAGCGAAAAGGGCCGGTTGATCGGCGTCGGCACGGGTCCTGGCGATCCGGAATTGTTGACGCTCAAGGCGGTGAGAGCGCTTCAGGAAGCCGATGTGGTCGCCTTCTTCTGCAAGAGGGGCGGAACCGGCAATGCGCGGGCGATCGTCGACGCGCACATCCGGCCAAGGACCATCGAAATGCCGCTGGTCTATCCCGTCACGGTCGAAATGCATAAGGATGAACTTGACTATCAGGTTCCGATCTCGGAGTTTTTTGATCGTTCAGCAGGGGAGATAGCGACCCACCTTGACGAGGGGCGCGACGTCGCGGTTCTGAGTGAAGGCGATCCTCTCTTTTATGGCTCCTATATGCATCTGCATGTTCGCCTTGCCTCCCGGTATCCAACAGAAGTGGTTCCAGGTGTAACCGCAATGTCCGGCTGCTGGTCCCTGGCAGGCCTCCCCCTGGTGCAAGGAGACGATGTCTTGAGCGTCCTGCCAGGAACACTGCCTGAAGAAGCGCTGACGAGACGACTCGCGGATACTGAAGGCGCCGTCATCATGAAGGTCGGCCGCAATCTTCCCAAGATTCGGCGAGCATTGGAGGCTGCCGGCAAACTCAGTGACGCTTTGTATGTCGAGCGTGGCACAATGGCGAACGGAAGTGTCCAGCGGCTCGAACACCGTGACGAAAGTCCGGCCCCCTACTTCTCACTCGTCCTCGTCCCCGGCTGGAATAAACGGCCATGACCAAGTCGCCCGCCGGATCGTTGACTGTCGTTGGGCTCGGACCAGGCCATCCGGAGCAGGTGACGCCGGAAGCCGCGGCGGCTATCGCTGCCGCAGAAGACTTCTTCGGCTATTTTCCTTATCTCGACAGGCTTTCCCTTCGCGCCGACCAGCGCCGTCATGCCTCCGATAATCGTGAGGAACTGGCACGCGCCAAGGCGGCCCTCCATATGGCTGCCACAGGCGGGAAGGTATGTATCGTTTCTGGCGGCGATCCTGGCGTTTTCGCCATGGCCGCTGCGGTTTGTGAAGCGATCGAGGAAGGCCCGCCCGACTGGCGGGATGTTGACCTTTCCATAGTTCCGGGCGTCACGGCCATGCTTGCCGTTGCCGCGAAGGCAGGCGCGCCTCTTGGCCACGATTTCTGTGCCATCTCTCTGTCAACTAACCTGAAGCCCTGGTCCATCATAGAGAAGCGCATAACAGCGGCCGCGGAGGCCGGCTTCGTCATGTCCTTCTACAACCCGGTCAGTAGGGCTCGACCGCATCAACTCGGCGACGCTTTTGACCTCCTGCGCCGATATCTGCCAGGCAGTGTACCGGTAATCTTCGGCCGCGCAGCCGGTCGCCCGGACGAATGCATTCGGATTGTATCGTTAGCAGAGGCGGCCAGCGACATGGCCGACATGGCGACTTGCATCATTGTCGGCTCCACCGACACCCGGCTGATTGAACGAACCGGTAGAGAGACGCTGGTATACTCGCCCCGCAGCTACAAAGGTGGCAGCGCATGAGCAAGATGGCGCACAATCTCCTCCACGGTTTCGGCTGCTGGAACTTCCGGCAGCGGCGGCCGATCAATCAGCACCACCTCTATGCCAAGCGCCCGAGCAGCCGCAATCTTGCCGTAGCTTGCGCCCCCGCCGCTGTTCTTCGCCACGATGACCTCCACATCATGCTCTCGCAGCAGCCTCGCCTCGTCTGCTTCTCTGAATGGGCCACGATCGGTCAGATAGATTGCGTGAGGAACCGTGAGCGGCGGCTCGACGGGATCGACGCTGCGGATCAGATAGCGGTGCTGAGGCGCGGCCTGGAACGGCAGCAGCTCCTGTCGCCCGAGCGTCAGGAATACACGGCAGCTAGCTGCCCCCAAAAAGGAGACAGCGCCGTCGACACTGCTGACCGACTGCCAACGGTCGCCATCCTGTCGACGCCACGGCGCACGCCGCAAGGCAATCAAAGGCACTCCGGAGATCTTGGAAGCGAGCGCCGCATTGGCGGAGATCCGCGCGGCATAGGGATGCGTCGCATCCACCAACATGGCGATGTCCTGGGCAATAAGATGGTCCGCCAAGCCTTCTGCACCACCGAAACCGCCGACTCGAACCGGTACGGCATGCTCGGCGGGCGATCGCGTCCGGCCAGCGAGCGAGAGTTGCACAGCGTAGCGTGGATCACAGCTCAGCATTGCCGCGAGCTGACGCGCCTCAGCCGTTCCGCCGAGTATGAGGATGGGGTGCTGCACAATGCCTCCTGAATCGAATTGTGACCATGCACCGTCGAACCGCTGGCTGTCCATCGTCGGGATTGGCGAGGATGGTATCCTCGGCCTCGGTGAAGGCGCGAGACGCGCGGTTGCTTCAGCTCGCGTGGTATTTGGTGGAAGGCGGCACCTGGAACTCGCATCAACTCTCATTTCCGGCAATTCAAGGGTCTGGCCCACGCCGTTTGATGTAGCGATGGCTGACGTGGTGGCTCTGCGGGGGCAGCCGGTATGCGTGCTCGCCTCCGGCGATCCCTTTTTTTTCGGTGTAGGAGCGACGCTCGCCAAGATCATTGAAGCCAATGAATATGCCTCATTCCCAGCCCCATCCGCTTTCTCGCTTGCCGCGTCGAGGCTCGGCTGGGCACTGCAGGATGTGGAAATAATTTCCGTTCACGGTCGGCCCATCGACCTCATCCGTCCGTTCCTGCATCCGGGGCGGCGGGTACTGGCTCTCACATCCAATAGCCGAGGCCCAACTGCACTTGCACAGATGCTGTGCGACATAGGGTTCGAAGGATCACGCATGACGGTTCTCGAGGCATTAGGAGGCGCTCACGAGCGAATCCGGACCTCCGAGGCACTCGACTTTAGGTTCACCGATATCAGCGAACTCAATGTTGTCGCGGTCGAGGTTTGCGGCTCAGGACGCATTTTGCCACTCGCCGCCGGTCTAGACGACGCCCTGTTCGAGCATGATGGCCAGATCACCAAACGCGAGATTCGCGCTGTGACACTCTCGGCTCTCGCTCCTCGGCGTGGCGAACTCTTGTGGGACATCGGCGCGGGCTCCGGCTCCATCGGCATAGAATGGATGTTGCGTCATCCTTCGATGCGCGCGGTTGGAATAGAAGCAGATCCGGTGCGGGCGGCACGTGCCCGGCGCAACTCGAAAGGCTGCGGAGTCCCGGGTTACCAAGTGGTGGAAGGTACCGCGCCCGGCGCCTTTGCGAACCTGGACGCTCCAGACGCAATTTTCATTGGCGGTGGCGGCAGCGACAGTGGCGTTTTCGAAGCCGCGGCAGCACGGCTGAAGCCGGGAGGGCGGCTGGTAGCAAATGCGGTCACTCTCGAAATGGAGGCAGTCCTACTCGCCGCGCAGGCACGGCTTGGAGGGCGCCTTATCCGCCTGCAGATAAGCAGAGCGGAGCCGGTAGGCTCGATGCAGGGCTGGAGAGCCGCCATGCCTGTGACGCAGTGGACCTGGCAAAAGGCGGAGGAGGACCCATGATCGTGGCGGGGCTGGGGTGTCGGCGAGGGACACCCGCTGAGGGACTCGAGGCGGCATTGATTTTGGCGTGTGATCATGCCGGAATTCTTCCAGCTTCTGTTCACGCCTTGGCCACAGGAAAGATCAAGCAGGACGAGATCGGGTTGCTTGATCTGGCAAAGCGTCTCGGCTTGCCGCTTTACATCGTCGGCGACCAGGAACTGAAGGCCGCTGAGCCTGGGACGCGGACAATCTCCGCGCACAGTCTCGCACAAACAGTTTCACCTAGTCTCTCGGAAGCCGCGGCTCTTGCTGTGGCTGGGGCCCGCGCGACGCTGATCGTCGCCCGTGTCGTGGCAGAAGGTGCCACCTGTGCACTTGCTCAATCGGAGGCGACACCATGACCGTCCACTTCATTGGGGCAGGCCCGGGGTCCGCCGATTTGATCACCGTACGCGGCCGTGATCTCATCGCCGGCTCACCCGTGTGCCTTTACGCCGGCTCGATCATGTCGCGTGAACTGCTCCAATACTGCCCGCCGGGCGCGCGCATCGTGGACACGGGCTTGCTGTCGCTTGACGACATCGAAGCGGAGTACCTGAAGGCGCATCGCGAGGGGAAGGACGTCGCGCGGCTGCATTCAGGCGATCTTTCGGTATGGAGTGCCGTGGCGGAACAGATCCGACGGTTAAAGCGCCATGGGATCGCTTACACGATGACTCCTGGAGTTCCTTCCTTTGCAGCGGCTGCCGCCGCACTCAGGCAAGAATTGACAATTCCGGAAGTCGCACAGAGCCTGGTGCTGACACGCATCTCCGGTCGCGCATCGAAAATGCCGGATGGAGAGAGGCTCGCTGGCTTTGCGGCAACAGGGGCGACGCTCGCGATCCATCTCGCCATACATGCAATGGAGCGGATTGTGGAGGAACTCGTACCCTTCTACGGCGCCGACTGCCCGGTTGCGATTGTAGTCAAGGCTAGCTGGCCGGAGGAACGGATCATCCGCGGCACATTGGCCGATATAGAGGCGAAGCTTGCCGCAGAGCCCGTAGAACGAACCGCCGTGGTCTTTGTCGGGCGAAGCCTTGACGTCGCCGATTTCGCGGAAAGCCAACTCTACGATGCCGGCTATGTCCGTCGCTTCCGACCCGGCTGGCCTCAAGAGGTCCCCGAATGACCGGTCGGAAGGAACGGAGCAGAACCTCGAAGAGTGCCCTCCCGGTCGAACACCAGGATCTCGAGCAAGATCTCGCGCTTGTTAAGCACCTTAGCGGCGGTCGCCCAGGCACGCGATGCGACACGATCACCCAACTCGATGCCGGCCTCCGAGGCGATTTCGAACGCACCAGCCACCGTGTTGGCAAGCGCGATACCGCGGACGACATCGCCCGTTGCACCGCCTTCACGAGCGATTTCCGCCAATGCTTCCATATCAGTCAGTCCGTGCTTGGAATGTACATCGAGCATCCCCTGCGCGAGCTTGGTCATTTTGGCCACCCCGCCGGCGATCGTAACCCGGGTGACCGGGTGATGACGCAGATATTTGAGCATCCCACCGATAAAGTCGCCCATATCGATCAGCGCGACGTCGGGAAGGCCATGGTGCACCGCAACGGCGCGTTCGGACGTGCTTCCAGTGGCGCCGGCAACATGGTCCAGGCCGGCGGCGCGGGCGACGTCGATGCCGCGCCAGATGGAATGGATCCATGCCGAGCACGAAAATGGGATGACGATCCCGGTCGTTCCAAGGATCGAAATACCGCCGACGATGCCGAGCCGCGGATTGAGGGTTTTCTCAGCCAGCCTTTCGCCATCAGCGACCGAAATCTCGACCTCCATATCGGCGTTCGGTCCAGCGACTTCGAAAATCGCTTCGGCAATCATCTTGCGCGGCACCGGGTTGATCGCGGGTTCGCCTGGCGGCAAAGGCAAGCCGGGGCGGGTGATTACGCCGACGCCCTTGCCGGCATGGAAAGTGATGCCGGAGCGGGCTTTCCCCCGCCGGACGGTGCTCACGATAAGCGCCCCGTGAGTGACATCAGGATCGTCTCCGGCATCCTTGATGATACCGGCCGTGGCAAATCCTGCGCCACTTTCTTCCTGCGCCAGCGCGAACGCAGGCCGCTGCCCACCAGGCAAGGTGACCTCTACCATCGCCGGGAAATGTCCCTCGAGCAGCGCCTGACACGCCGCCTTGCTGGCCGCTGCCGCGCAGGTACCCGTGGTCCAGCCACGGCGGAGGTTCTTGCCTTCGCTGTTCATGGATCCGTCTATATCCTTGCAGATGATCTGCGTCATGGACAAAAGGTTGACGCATGAGTCTGATTGACAAACTCGCTTCCGTCTCCGCAAGCAGCCCGGCCTTCGAGCCGGGACATGTCTGGCTTGCAGGAGCGGGTCCGGGCCACCCTCGCCACCTTACACTGGAAGTGGCCGACGCGCTGTCGAAGGCCGACAGCATTGTCTACGATGCGCTTGTCTCGCCTGATGTTCTCGCCTTCGCAGCCGATACCGCAGAATTGCGTTTTGCCGGCAAGAGAGGGGGAAAGCCATCGGAAACGCAGGAAAACATCATCTCCACCCTGATCCAGCTCGCCCGGTCAGGCAAGAAGGTCTTGCGGCTCAAGGGAGGAGATCCGTTTGTTTTCGGTCGCGGCGGCGAGGAAGCAGAGGCTCTCGCCGTCGCCAAGATACCGTTCCGCATTCTGCCGGGCATGACATCGGCGCTTGCAGCACTCGCCTCCGCACACATTCCAGCGACCATGAGGGGCGTAAGTCGCTCCATCACGCTTGCCACAGGCCACGCCGCTGGCACCGAAGATGATCTTGACTGGCGGGCACTCGCCAAGCTGGGCGAACCCATCATTGTGTACATGGGCCTGAAGATGATCGGCGAAATCAGCCGCCTGTTGATGGAGGGCGGCATGGCGGCTCACACGCCGGTTGCTGTACTCATGGCCGCAACGACCCCCGAGGAGCGCCTCTTGATCGCCAATCTCGCAACCGTGGAAACGGAAGTCCGTCACCAAGGCTTTGCCGCTCCTGCGCTCATCGTCATCGGTGATATCGTGCCTATGCGCAAGCTTCTCACGGGCGGACGGGACACGTGATCCCGCGCGCCATCATCATCGGGGCACCGAGGTCGGGATCCGGAAAGACCAGCGTCACCATCGGCCTGCTGCGCGCTTTCGCGAGACGCGGCGTGAAGGTACGGGGTGTCAAAACCGGACCGGACTACATTGATCCAGGGTTCCACGAGGTTGCGACAGGTCAGCGTGGTCTCAACCTCGACAGCTGGGCAATGCACCCTTCGCTCCTGTGCCATCTCGCGGGCGAACAGGCCTCGGATGCCGACTTGCTGATCATCGAAAGCGCCATGGGCCTTTTCGACGGGATACGCGGCGAGCCAAAGCGTTCCGGAGCAGCCTCCGATCTCGCAGCACGATTCGCTATACCGGTACTGCTGGTTCTCGACGTGTCGGGGCAGTCGCAAACAGCAGCCGCCATCGCGCACGGTTTTGCTCACTACGATCCGCAGGTGAAACTCGCCGGCTGCGTCCTCAATCGCGTCGGAAGCGAACGCCACAGAACCCTTTGTACCGACGCCATCAACCACATCGGCCTCCCCGTACTCGGTTCGGTCCTTCGTGACCCCAATCTCGTTTTACCCGAACGCCATCTTGGGCTCGTGCAGGCAAGCGAGCATCCTGAGATGAACGCCCATATCGATCGGCTCGCAGACGCTATGGAAGCCTCGCTGGATCTGGAGGAAATCTTCTCGGCAGCGTCGCCCTTTCGGCTGCCCTCGGGCTCCGCGGACCACGCGCTTCCCCCTCCCGGGCAGCGTATCGCTCTGGCTCAGGATGCAGCCTTCACTTTTCTGTATCCTCACGTCGCGCACCATTGGAGATCCCTTGGTGCTGAAATCGTTCCTTTTTCTCCCCTAGCGAATGAAGCACCACCGGAGGGCTGCGACGTTTGTTGGGTCCCTGGTGGCTATCCCGAACTTCATGCCGGTAGCCTTGCGGCAGCGGAAAATTTCAGGAACGGCCTCCTCCGCTTCGCCGAAACCCGGCCCGTTCACGGTGAATGTGGCGGGTACATGGTATTGGGTGCCGCGCTCGAGGATGCAGAAGGCATGACGCACCCGATGACAGGCCTGCTTTCCCATCATACAAGCTTTGCCCATCGGAAAATGAACCTTGGCTACAGGCAGGCGACACTGCTGGCGGAGAGCCCACTGGGGCGTAAAGGGCAAGTCGTGCGCGGGCACGAATTCCACTACGCGCGAGTGATTCATCCCGGCAATGACGAACCTCTTGCGACCATTGCTGATGGACTTGGCAAACCCATCGGCTTTTCGGGAGGACGGCGCGGCATGGTCAGCGGCAGCTTCTTCCACGGCATAGCCATTGCTTAGCTGTTTACGGCGCTTCCGCCGTGATCATTCTTGCGTCCTGATCGGGCTCCACCTTGACAGAATTTGACGTCTAGCGTATTTCCGCGCTCGATCAGGCGTGGAATATGTTTCCGTGCCTATTTCTTGTTGCGCGAAGGCCTGGGCCCATGTGCAATTCACTGGCAGGATCAGGCTGAACGGCCAACCCTGCTCAACGACTGACAAAAAGACGGCCGCCGAAGGGTAGAGCCGGAACGAACATGAAAGGATAAAAAATGTTCGCAGTCATCAAGACCGGCGGTAAGCAGTACCGCGTTGCGGCCAACGATGTTGTCACCATCGAAAAGCTCGACGCTGAAGCCGGCGCGACGATCGAGTTCAACGAAATCCTCGTTATCGGCGAAGGTGCGGATGCCAAATTCGGCGCCCCCTTTGTTTCCGGCGCGACGGTCAAGGCTGAAGTGGTCGAGCATAATCGCGGCAAGAAGGTTCTGTCCTTCAAGAAGCGTCGTCGGCAGAATTCCAAGCGGATTCGCGGGCACCGCCAGCACCACACGGTTGTTCGCATCACGGACATCTTGGCTTAAGTCAATCTGGGTTTTGTAAGGTTTAAGGAGAACACCAATGGCACACAAAAAAGCTGGCGGTTCGTCGCGTAACGGTCGCGACTCACAGTCCAAGCGCCTTGGCGTGAAGAAGTTCGGTGGTGAGAACGTCATCGCTGGCAACATTATCGTGCGCCAGCGCGGCACGCAGTGGCATCCCGGTGCCAACGTCGGCCTCGGCAAGGATCACACCATTTTTGCCCTGACCGCGGGCAACGTGAATTACCGTACAAAGGCCAATGGCCGCGTGTACGTGTCTGTAATGCCGAAAGCAGAAGCAGCGGAATAAGCCGGTAGCGCTCTAAAACAGCCGGCGTCTCATCGACCCGGCTGGCACCACCAGGTTTCAGTCCAAAGAAAAGGGAAGATGGGGCGCCACCCATCTTCCCTTTTTCTTTTGTTCCACAAGGAGGACTGTACCATGCAAGGCGAACTGATAAGGGCAAGCCAATCGCGGCCGCCCGAGGAAAGGCTGAGGCCCGAGCGGTCGAGAAGCGATTGCCCCGTCTTACTCTCGCAGAGACTGGTTCTCCGCGCTCCCCATGAAGAAGACATCGACGCTCTTGCCCATCTCGCCAACAATGCGAACATCGCCACCATGGTGTCTCGCATGCCGCACCCCTACACGGCAAAGGACGCCGCCGAATTCGTGCGACGCGCGAAAACGGGCGAGATTGGCAAGTGCGTCTATGCGATCACGCGCGGAGACAATGGCCGCTTTTTGGGCTGCTGCGGACTGGAGCCGCAGGAAGATGAGAAGATCGTCGAGATCGGCTACTGGCTGGGTGAACCCTACTGGAACCAGGGCTACGCAACGGAAGCCGCCCATGTCCTGATCGACATGGCGTTCCGGACCCGTGACATCGACTATATCGATGCCCGTTGCCGGGTCACGAACGTCGCATCACGGCGCGTGATCCAGAAGTGCGGCTTCCAGTTCCAGGGATCCGGCATGTTTGGATCTCTGGCCATGGGCGGGATGGTGCCGGTGGAGTGGTTCCGGTTGGACCGCAAGACCTGGATGTCGTTGCGCAGCTGGGGAGAACTCAGATGACCGCGGCACTTCATCAGCCCGGCTCCGCGACTAGGGCCCTGCCCGGGCCTTGCCCGGTCATCGCCAGTCGAAACCTTGTCCTGAGGCCTCACCGGCTGGAGGATGCCGGTGCTATTGCGCAATCGCTGTCGGATTTCGCCGTCGCCGGTATGTTGGCGCGTATCCCTCAGCCCTATCACTGGGAAGATGCGGTCGATTGGGTCCAAGCGCACCTCTGTGGTTCTTCGCAGGGGTGGGCACTGGCGATCACGACAGGCGATGATGTCCACATCGGTGTCGTTGGTCTTGAACGGCGCGGCGCCGATTGGCACCTTGGCTACTGGCTGAACCGGTTCTATTGGGGCAAGGGCATCATGACGGAGGCGGTCGGGGCAGCCCTCGACCGGTTCCTGCGGCGCATGCCGGGCATCGAGATCTGCTCCGGCGTCTTCGTCGACAATCCGGCGTCCCTGCGCATCCAGCAGAAGCTCGGCTTCACCATCACCGGTTGCTCCGACCTCTTCAGTCTGTCACGCAATGCGATGGTGCAGCATGTGGAGACGAAGCTCCGTCCGCAAGACTTTCGCCGTCCTTGACGAAGCGACGAGCCGGCGGCGTGAGCCGCCGGCTTTTCAAGCCAGTTCCAGCCAGATGGGGAAATGGTCCGAGCCGCGCGCCTGATGATCCACCCGCGCGGATTGCACCCGCGCCGCCAGTTGCGGATTTATGAAGCAGTGATCCAGATGCATCCTTTGCGTTCCATCCCCCGGCGATTTGACCCAGGTGTAGCTGTCTTGGGTGACGAGGCCCAGATGAGCACACGCATCGACCATCTGGTTTGCGCGGAGCGACCGCTGGTAATAGCTGTCGCTCCGGCCAACCATCTCCAGGTATTCGGGGGATTCCGGCGTCATGTTGAAGTCGCCCATCATGACGAAGTTCTCCGGAAGCGGCGGGTTGGTGAAACCAAATTCTTCGGCTCCCGTCAGGGCGCCGCCCTCGTTGACGTAGTCCAGCGCGCGGCTCTTGAGGAAGCGGATCTGCTCGATCCGCTCGTCGGGAGAAACGTGGTCGAGATGAACAGAGTAGAAGCGCAGCGGACCATCGGGCGTGTCCACGACCGCCTCGAGGGCACCTCGCTGCAGGTTGAGTTTGTTAAACGTGCGGCTGCGCGGCAGAAGCAGGTGGCGCACCGCTAGGATCGGCCAGCGTGACAGGACCATATTGCCGAACTGCAGGCGCCGCTCCACGGGCCGCCCGTCAACCTCGTCTATACCCAGCAGAACATCACAGGGTGCTGCGAAGCTCGAAAAATAGTGAGGAAACAGCTCCTTCAGCGCCGCCACCATATCCACGGAGCCATTGCGGGATAAGCCTCGGGTGACTTCTTGCAGCCCGATGATGTCGGCACCGGCAAGGCTCTCGGCGATACGGTTCAGGTCATACCCGCCGTCGAGGCCGATGCCGTACTGAATATTATAACTTGCCAATTTCATGATACTCTTTGACCTCCGCCTGCACGGCCTATATCCAACCCGGACAACGTCTTACGATGATGGCGTTGCCGCTAACACAAGACTGATGGCAGTAAGATGAAGTTTCTCGACGAAGCGAAAGTTTACATACGCTCCGGCGACGGCGGCGCAGGTGCCGTCTCGTTCCGACGAGAGAAGTTCATCGAGTTCGGCGGCCCCGACGGCGGCGATGGCGGACGGGGGGGCGATGTCTGGGTCGAGGCGGTCAACGGCTTGAACACTTTGATCGACTTCCGCTACCAGCAGCACTTCAAGGCGAAGACGGGTACGCACGGCATGGGTCGCAACCGCACCGGCGCCAATGGAGAAGAGGTTACGCTTAAAGTGCCGGTCGGCACCCAGATTTTCGAAGAAGACAATGAAACGCTGATCATCGACCTCACAAAGGAGGGCCAGAGGTTCCGCCTCGCCAAGGGCGGGAATGGTGGTTTCGGCAATGCGCACTTCAAATCTTCGACGAACCAGGCGCCGAACTGGGCAAATCCGGGCCTTGAAGGCGAAGAGAAGACGATCTGGCTGCGGCTTAAGTTGATAGCGGATGCCGGACTGGTGGGATTGCCCAACGCCGGAAAATCGACGTTCCTTGCCACGGTAACACGCGCGCGACCGAAGATCGCCAACTATCCCTTCACCACGCTTCATCCAAATCTAGGCGTCGCCACCATCGACGGTCGCGAATTCGTGCTTGCCGATATTCCGGGGCTGATCGAAGGAGCACATGAAGGCGTGGGCATCGGCGATCGCTTTCTGGGCCACGTAGAGCGTACGCGCGTCTTGCTGCATCTGGTCTCGGCTGTCGAAGACAACGCAGGCAAGGCATACAATACCGTCAAGAAGGAGTTGGAAGCCTACGGAGGTGGGCTGACCGACAAGCCAGAGATCGTCGCGCTTTCGCAGATCGACGTCCTGGACGAGGCTGAGTTGAAGAAGAAGGCGAAGGATCTGCAGCGGGCCTGCGGCCAGAAGCCTTTTCTCATTTCGGCTGCAACGGGCAAGGGAATGACGGACGTTCTGCGCGCTTTGCGGGATGTGATTGTCGAGGCCGGAGGTGACCATACGGCGTTGCCCGATCGCAGCGACCGCTATACGGAAATCCGCCATCTGGAGGAGGATGACGAATGACTGCTGGACGAAAGCCGCTGGCAGGCTACCGGCGGATCGTCGTTAAGATCGGCTCCGCTCTCCTTGTCGACCGTGCGAGCGGCCTCAAGTCAGATTGGCTTTCCTCCATCTGCTCGGATGTAACGAGACTGAAGGCACAGGGCGCGGAGGTTCTGATCGTATCCTCGGGCGCTATCGCTCTTGGGCGGACTGTCCTGAAGCTGCCACCAGGCGCATTGAAGCTTGAGGAAAGCCAGGCGGCGGCGGCGGTCGGCCAGATTGCTCTGGCGCGCGCCTGGTCCGAAAGCCTGTCTCGAAACCAGCTCGTTGCAGGACAGATCCTCTTGACACTAGGCGATACCGAAGAGCGTCGCCGTTATCTCAACGCGCGGGCGACCATAAGCCAGTTGCTGAAGATTGGGGCCATCCCGATCATCAACGAGAACGACACCGTGGCCACCTCCGAAATCCGCTATGGTGACAACGACCGGCTGGCTGCACGCGTCGCAACGATGACCGGGGCTGACCTGCTTGTATTGCTGTCCGACATCGACGGACTTTATACCGCACCTCCCCATCTCGATCCGAATGCTGCCTTCTTAGATGTCATTCCCGCAATCACTCCAGAGATTGAGGCGATGGCCGGGGGCGCAGCATCGGAGTTGTCCCGTGGCGGTATGCGGACAAAGATCGATGCGGGCAAAATCGCAACCAGTGCCGGCTGCGCCATGATCATCGCCTCTGGAAAGACGGAGCATCCGCTCGCCGCAATCGATGAAGACACTCGTTCTTCATGGTTCGCTCCGTCGTCGGCACCCGTAACAGCCCGAAAGACATGGATCGCTGGGCAATTGCAGCCGGCTGGTGAGCTACGCGTCGATGCGGGAGCGGAGCGAGCATTGGCGAGCGGCAAGAGCTTGCTTCCTGCAGGCGTTGTATCCGTCACCGGCCACTTCCATCGCGGCGATACGATCGCCATCCTTGGGGGTAGTGGCCGTGAGGTCGCACGCGGCCTTGCAGGCTACGATTCTGAGGAAGCCACTCGCATTGCGGGTCGCAAGTCTGCTGAGATCGAAGCTATCCTGGGATACGCCGGTCGGGCAGCCATGGTCCACCGCGATGATCTTGTTATGACAGGAACGTCGGCACGGTCGGAACAGAACGACGTATCGGAGCAGGAACCCCTCCATGCTTGAAGTACCTACGGATCACGCAGAAGACATCATTGCTTTGATGGGCAACCTCGGACGGCGGGCGAGAGCGGCAGCACGAGCTCTTGCGACGGCCTCAACGAAAGCAAAGAACAATGCCCTGCAAGCCATGGCTGACGCGCTTGTCGCCGACAAGGCGGAGATCCTCAAAGCCAATGCGGACGACCTGCGGCAAGTGGACGGCAAGGGTCTGCAAGCATCCTTTATCGACCGCTTGACGCTCACCAGCAAGTCGGTCGACGGTATGGCTCAAGCACTGCGGGAGATTGCTGCGCTGCCTGATCCCGTTGGAACCGTCATAGCGGCATGGGATCGACCCAATGGGCTGAAGATCGAGCGCGTGCGCACACCCCTTGGGGTGATCGGGGTGGTCTACGAGAGTCGCCCCAATGTCACCGCAGATGCTGGAGCGCTGTGTCTCAAGGCAGGCAACGCGGTGATTCTTCGGGGTGGCTCCGACTCCCTCCATTCCTCGCGTGCGATCCATCAGAGCCTGATAAAGGGCCTCGAAGCTGCGGGCCTCCCCGAGGATGCCATCCAGATCGTTCCGACTGCCGATCGGGCAGCCGTGGGCGCCATGTTGACCGGCCTCGACGGCGCTATCGACGTCATCGTGCCCCGGGGCGGAAAGAGCCTTGTAGCGCGTGTGCAGAATGAAGCCCGGGTACCGGTGTTCGCCCACCTGGAAGGTCTCTGCCACATCTATGTCGATGCTTCCGCTGACCTCGAGATGGCAAAGAGCATCGTCGTCAACGCGAAGATGAGACGAACAGGCATTTGCGGGGCCGTGGAGACACTTCTGGTCGACAGCGCTGCAATCGGTACGCATCTCATGCCTGTCCTGGAAGCGCTGGCGGAGGCGGGGTGTGAGATACGAGCTTCAGCGGCCGTCCTGAAGGTGTTTCCTGGCTTCAAGCCAGCCACGGAAGAGGATTGGCGCACGGAATACCTCGACGCGATCGTCTCTGTTGCGATTGTGGACGGTATCTCTGGAGCGATCGCCCACATCGGCACCTACTCCTCCAACCACACGGAAGCGGTGATCGCCGAAGACCCGAAGGTGGTGGAGCGTTTCTTCAACGAGGTCGATTCGGCCATCCTTCTGCACAATGCTTCCACTCAGTTCGCCGATGGCGGCGAGTTCGGAATGGGAGGCGAAATCGGCATAGCGACAGGCAAGATGCACGCTCGCGGCCCAGTGGGCGTCGAACAACTTACCTCCTTCAAGTACCGGGTACACGGCACCGGCCAAGTCCGTCCTTAGCCTGCCGTGGTAGAGGATGTACTCGCCAAGAAATTCCTTTCAATGCCGCATACCGAGCACGGCATGGTGGTCGGTCTTTTCGGCGGATCCTTCAACCCTCCCCATGAAGGTCACCTTCTTGTGGCGGAGATCGCGCTGCGCCAACTGAACCTCGATCAGCTTTGGTGGATGGTGACACCCGGCAATCCGCTCAAGAGCCAGACGGAGCTTGCGCCGCTTGCAAAGAGGATAGTCGCCAGCGAGAAGCTGGCGAAGGATCCCAAGATAAAGGTTACCGCCTTCGAGCATGCTCTTGGAAGCCCGTACACGGCCCATACGCTTTCCCACGTGAGGAAGCTTAGGTACGGAGTGCACTTCATCTGGATCATGGGCGCCGACGGCCTGAAGACCTTCCATCGGTGGCAGCAATGGCGGGCAATCGTCAACACCTTTCCCATCGCCATTATCGACCGACCTGGGGCGACGCTGTCCTTTCTCTCCTCCAGGATGACGCGCAGCTATGGGTATGCGCGCGTAGACGAGGATGACGCAGGCATACTGTGGCGCAAGCAAGCACCAGCCTGGACCTTCATTCACGGTCCTCGTTCGTCCCTCAGTTCTACGAGTCTCCGCTCCGAAACCCGTTCTTGACGCCAATCACGTTTTTCTTCGGTGACTTGAAAGAAGGATCGTTCGATGCCACTTTTCAGTAGCGGTCGAAAGATTTCGGATTCGCTGACAGTGCTGTAGCTGTTATTTGGAAGAAAGGACGAACCCTGACAACAGTGCACACCAAGGGAAAGATGCCTGGCATCCTCCCGCAGAGCATGGAACGTGGCGCCGATGCCGCTGCCCAAGCTCTCGAACTGGTCCTCGCAAGCCTTGAGGACTCCAAAGCCGAAGACATTGTCACCATCAACATTGCCGGAAAGTCGGCCCTTGGAGATTACATGGTTGTAGTGTCCGGGCGATCGAACCGGCACGTCAACGCAATTTCGGAACACCTGATTTCGGACTTGAAGGACGAAGGCCTCGGCGCGGCTCGCGTTGAAGGCCTTGAGATGGGTGATTGGGTGCTGATCGATACCGGTGACATCATCATCCATGTGTTTCGCCCCGAAGTGCGGGAGTTCTACAACATCGAAAAGATGTGGGCTGCTCCTGACATCGACGAGGAAACACTACACTAACAGCGGCATGCAGGTCCGCCGCAACTAACCTTGGCGAGCGTCGACTTGCAGTAGCAGGACGCGCGCCTTCAGAATGCTGAGATTGGCGGAAGACATGCGCATCAGCCTCTTTGCCGTGGGACGGCTCAAAACCGGACCGGAAAAGGAGCTTGCGTCTCGATATCTGGACCGCTTTGCTAAGGCCGGTCCCGGCGTGGGGCTTGAGTTCGCGCGGGTGGTCGAGGTGGCGGAGAGTCGCGCATCCAACTCCGGGACCCGGAAACGCGAAGAAGCTGCAGCTCTGGAAAAGGCTTTGCCGGACAACGCGGTCCTTGTCCTTTTAGATGAACACGGGAAAACGTTGGACAGCGAAAGCTTCGCGCAGACGTTGGGCCGCCTCCGTGACGCGGGAAAGCGAGACGTGATGGTTGCGATCGGCGGAGCAGATGGGTTGGATCCCATGCTGCACGAGAAGGCATCTCTTGTCATCAATCTCGGTACCATGACATGGCCGCATCAGTTGGTCCGCATACTCATTGCGGAACAGCTCTATCGCGCCGTTACCATCCTTGCCGGCCATCCCTATCACCGAGCCTGACACTCGCCAGCACACGCGGTTGTTTATGGTCATCCTGCGCAAATCAGCTTACTCTTCGGCTGCGGCAACCGGAGCCTTCATGAAAGCCACAGCAAGGCGAGTTTATCCTCGAAGGCTGCAGTTCTACGCAGCGACGGTGACGATTGCTCTGCTTCATCCTTTTCCGCTCGCCCTGGATCGCCTGGCTGCGGCACAAACCCTAGCGCAACTGGAGAACCAGCCGGATCCGACGCTCCAGCTCGAACAGAAGCGAGAAGAGGCGCGCGAGGAACTCTCGACGCTTGCCGACACGATCACGCTTTCCGTCGAGAAGGCGGAGGCAATCGAGCAGAACATCGCTGAACTGGAGAAGACAACGGAAAATCTTCGCCAGGCGCTGATCGAATCCGCCAGTCGACGCAAAGAGCTCGAGCAGGACATTAACGATGCTGAAAAGAAGCTCGCGACGCTTCGGCTGAGGGAGGAGGAAATCCGTCTCTCGCTGCGCGGGCGTCGTGACGTGCTGGCCGAAGTGCTGGCGGCCCTGCAGCGGATGGGGCGCAATCCGCCACCCGCCCTGCTGGTGACGCCCGAAGACGCCTTGGCCTCGGTACGGAGTGCGATCCTGCTGGGGGCGGTCGTTCCCGAGATGCGGCATCAGGCCAATCGTCTTGTCGCTGATCTGGAGGCACTAAGGGCGCTGCAGCGGGAAGCGGTAGCGCAGAAGGAGCAGGTGTCCTCCACCATCGCGTCACGAGTTGAAGAAGAAAAGCGGATGGAGGTGCTTGTTGTCGAAAACCAAAAGCTCAGCCAGGAAAACGTCGTGCAGTTGGATGCAGAGCGCCGCCGGGCGGAGGAGCTTGCAGCTCAAGCCAACAATTTAGATGGATTGATCCAGTCGCTCGAAGAAGAGATCGCCTCCGTACGTGAAGCCACGGAGCGGGCGCGCCTGGAAGAGGAGCGTCTGCGGCAGCTGTCCCAGAGGGAGCGGGAAAGGGCGAAGGCACGCGCGGAGAATGCGCTGCCTGAGAAAAACCGTATTGCCCCAGCATACGCCTTTGCGAGTCTGAAGCAGACCCTGGAGCTCCCTGTAGCGGGCGATGTTCTTCGCAGGTACGGTGACGCAGATGGACTGGGACATACGGCAGTGGGGGTAACGGTCGCCACCAGCCCTGGGTCAATCGTGACGGCGCCGGCAGATGGTGTGGTCGTATTTGCCGGTGCGTTCAGGAGCTACGGGCAGATGATCATCCTGAATGCTGGAGATGGTTACCATCTCGTGCTGGCAGGGATGGAGCAGGTGAGGGTAAGGCAAGGCAGCTTTGTGCTTTCGGGCGAGCCGGTTGCCGTGATGGGTGAGAAAAAGGTGGCGAGCGCTGCAGCATTGACGCTGGAAACGGATCGGCCAACCCTTTACATTGAGTTCAGGAAGGACGGCACACCGGTAGATTCGAATCCGTGGTGGGCTGCAAAGGAAATCGGAAGGGCGCGTAATGATTCGTAAGGCTTCTCTTGTGATCGTCGGTGCGCTGATGGGTGCGACCGCGATGAGCGTCATCTATTCAGCAGGGGTGCCAGCACAGGCGGCAGGCCCTTCGACCTACAAAGAACTTTCAATATTTGGTGATGTCTTCGAACGCGTGCGTGCGCAGTACGTCACACCTCCCGACGAGGAAAAGCTGGTGGAGAATGCCATCAATGGCATGCTGACTTCGCTGGACCCGCACTCGAGCTTCTTGAACTCCAAAGACGCCGAAGATATGCGGACGCAGACGCGCGGTGAGTTCGGTGGTCTCGGCATCGAAGTCACTATGGAGAACGAACTCGTCAAGGTAATCGCGCCGATCGACGATACTCCCGCTTCCCGCGCAGGAATTCTGGCAGGGGACCTCATCGCCGAGATCGACGGGACCGCCGTACGCGGCCTGAAGCTTGAAGAAGCTGTCGAAAAGATGCGCGGCGCTGTCAACACGCCGATCAAGCTCACTGTGCTGCGAGAAGGCGCCGACAAGCCGCTAGAAATCACCGTCGTTCGCGACATCATTGCGGTGAAGGCGGTCAAGTCACGCACTGAAGATGACGTGGGCTACTTGCGCGTGATCTCCTTCACGGAGAAGACCTTTGACGATCTCGAAACGGCGATCCAGAAGATCAAGGCGGAAGTGCCGGCAGACAAGCTCAAGGGCTACGTTCTCGATCTCCGATTGAACCCTGGTGGACTGCTCGACCAAGCCATCAACGTTTCGGACGCCTTCTTGGAACGTGGAGAGGTCGTGTCAACCCGTGGGCGTAACGCCGACGAGACGCGCCGCTTCAATGCCGGCCCTGGGGACCTTACGGACGGAAAGCCAGTTGTGGTGCTTATCAATGGCGGCTCTGCGTCGGCTTCGGAAATCGTCGCTGGTGCTCTGCAAGATCTGAAGCGGGCGACTGTCGTTGGTACCCGTTCGTTCGGCAAGGGCTCTGTGCAGACGATCATTCCACTCGGCGAAAGTGGCGCTTTGCGCCTGACGACCGCGCTGTATTACACACCGTCAGGCACGTCGATTCAGGGGACTGGCATCAAGCCCGATATTGCTGTTGAGCAGCCCCTGCCCGAGGAACTTCAGGGCAAAGTACGCGCTGAGGGCGAATCCAGCCTGCGAGGCCACATTCCTGGCCAGAACGAAACTGAGGAAGGCTCCGGTTCCGTCGCTTATGTCCCGCCGGAAGCCAAGGACGACCTCCAGTTGAACTACGCGCTGGATCTTCTGCGTGGCAAGAAGACCGATCCGGCCTTCCCGCCGAGCCCGGACAAAGCAGCTTCTGCCCAGCAGTAGCGCATCCATGAGGGAGCCGAACTGGCTCCCTCCCCCTAACCCTGTCAACGGGCGGACGAGATTTCTTGGGTACCGATCTTTACAAGCCGCTCGGACAAAATCGGCCGGCCGGAAGAAAGCCCGGCCCACGCCTTTCCCGCTATTCTTTTCTCGCCGTGGGCGCGGCAACGCTTGTCATTGCGCTGTCCGTCTACACGATGCGTGGAGAGACTGTACTTGAGCGAAACGACCTGCAAGCGGCCCCGGTGTCGTTACCTGAGCAGGTGACTTCAGAGAAACAGCCGGAGGTCGAAGCCGCGGGCCAAGTCGATCGGGTAGATCCTCGATCGGGAGCCAATGTGGAGCGTACACTGACCGATGACGGCACTGTCGTCACCAAGTTTTCACCCCGGTCCCGGGATGGAAATGGGCCCGTCTTGGTGGAGACGCCGCGTCTGGGCCAGGATCCTCGCCTCGCCGGAATGCCCAACCCAAACCTTCTCGAAGACTCACCCTATGGTGCCTTGCCCATCGTTGGACCAGATGGCCTGCGACCGATGGATCAGTATGCCCGTCCCTGGTCGGGCGCTAGAGGAACACGCATCGCCATCGTGGTCAGCGGCTTGGGCCTCAGCCAGACCGGCACGCAGAAAGCCATCGAGCTTTTGCCAGAAGAAGTCACTCTTGCTTTCGCAGCAAGCGGCAACAGCCTGCAGCGTTGGATGCAGACGTCCCGTCGCCAAGGCCACGAGATCTTGATCCAAGTCCCGATGGAACCCTTTGGCGTTTCTGAGCCGGAAGCCGACGAGACTATGCTTCTCTCCAGCCTTCCGGTTGAAGAGAACCTCGCACGCCTGCACGAGGCGATGGGAAAGATCACCGGTTATACCGGCATCATGAATTATCAGGGCGCGCGGCTCCTATCGAATGCGGAAGCCCTTGAACCCGTTCTTCGCGATGTGGCGTCACGTGGCTTGCTGTTCCTTGACGACGGAAGCTCCGCACGCTCCACCACGGCGGGCATCGCCGGGGCAATCGAACTTCCCCACAGCTTTGCCGACCTGACGCTCGATACTCAGCTGGAAAGAAGCGCAATCCTCCGAAAGCTTGACGACCTTGAACGCCTCGCCCTTCGCAAAGGCAGTGCTGTCGGCGTCGCCTCCGCGTTTGATGAATCCATTGACGCCATACGCCAGTGGATTGAAGAAGCAAGCGCGCGTGGCATTGAGATCGTTGGGGTTTCAGCTCTAGCTGACGATCCCTTCCGCGACGAGAAGAGCCTGAGATGAACAGTAAAGCCCTTTTAAAAGCTGAGGATTATCCCTATCGCCCCTGTGTCGGCATCATGGTTCTCAACAGGGAGGGCCTTGTTTGGGCGGGTCGGCGTATCGCGGCAGAAAACAGTGAATACGATGGTTCTCCGCAACTGTGGCAGATGCCGCAGGGCGGGATCGACGAAAGGGAAGATCCTCTGAAGGCAGCATACCGGGAGCTCTATGAGGAAACCGGCATGCGTACTGTTAGGCTTCTCGGCGAGTCGAGCGGGTGGATCAACTACGATCTCCCGCCGCACCTGATCGGAATTGGCCTTAAGGGTAAGTTCAGGGGCCAAACCCAGCGATGGTTCGCCTTCCGCTTCGAGGGGAGCGAGGAGGAAATTCAGATAAACCCGCCGCCCGGCGGCCACTCGGCCGAGTTCGATGCGTGGGAGTGGAAGCCGATGGCTGAGCTTCCTTTCCTGATCGTGCCCTTCAAGCGCGCCGTTTACGATCAGGTTGTAGCGCAGTTCCAGCACCTCGCAGGCACACGCGCCTAAAGGCAAGATTTTGGCCGGCCTGAAACCCAGAACCAGTCTGCCGCAGTCACGCAAGGCACAAGCTGCGTCACTTCTCCGGCACGTTCTCCCGTAGCTCTGCCAGCCAGATTTTAGCGCTGGCATCAGAAGGCGCACGCCAATCCCCTCGCGGCGACAAAGAGCCACCTGATGATATCTTCGGACCGTTGGGCAATGTCGAGCGCTTGAATTGGCTGGCGAAGAAGCGAGCCAGAAAGACCTCCAGCCAGCCTCTTATCTCCGCGAGTGAGTACGCTCGCCGCTGCTCCTCCGGAACACCGGCAGGCCAGGCACCCCGTTCAGCATTGCTCCAGGCACTGTGGGCGAGGAAAGCTATCTTCGAGGGACGATAGCCATAGCGGGTCAAATAGAAAAGGTTGAAGTCTTGGAGGGCGTAGGGACCAACGATATCCTGTGTCGACTGTATCTTCCCCTCCTCACCCGGAGGCACCAGTTCAGGCGAGATCTCCGTTGCGAGAATCGCCTCCAGAACATCCGTGGTGTCCTGGCTCACGTCGCCGGAATGAGCGACGAACCGGATGAGGTGCTGGATCAGCGTCTTCGGCAGCGACGCATTGACATTGTAGTGCGACATGTGGTCCCCGACACCAAAGGTGCACCAACCAAGCCCCAGCTCGGAAAGATCTCCGGTCCCGACCACCAGCCCGCCGATCTGGTTCGCCAGGCGGAAGAGATAATCCGTGCGCAGCCCCGCTTGGACATTCTCGAAGGTGACATCATAGACGGGCTCGCCTGCACTGAATGGATGGCCAAGATCCGCCAACATTTGTCGCGCAGCCGGACGGATATCGATCTCCTCCCCGGTCACCCCAAGGCTGTTGATCAGCGTCCAAGCGTTGCTCTTAGTATCGTCAGAGGTGGCGAAGCCTGGCAGCGTATATGCCCGGATGTCTGAGCGATCGCGGCCGATCATGTCCATTGCGCGGGCCGCGACAATCAGGGCCTGAGTAGAGTCCAAGCCGCCCGACACGCCAATGACCGGATGCTTGACACCTGTCGCCAGAAGGCGCTTTGCCAGACCCTGCACCTGAATGTTATAGGCTTCGTAACAGTCCTCGCGGAGACGGGCAGGATTGGACGGCACATAGGGAAAGCGCTCAATGCTACGTCGAAGCGGGACGGTGGTCTCAGGACGCTGGAGGCTGACGTTGACGATCCTGAACGGAACCCCAGTTCGAAGCTCCTGCTTGGCGCAATCACCGTAGGTATTTAGCCGCATCCGCTCCTGGCGCAGGCGACCGAGGTCGATGTCAGCAGACACGAAATTACCAGTTGCCGGAAACCGCTGCGTCTCCGCCAGTAGGTCGCCATATTCGAAGATCGCAGCGTGGCCGTCCCAAGCGAGATCCGTGGTGGATTCCCCCGGACCTGCGGCGGAATAAGCGTAAGCGGAGACGGTCCGGGCAGACTGGCTCGCGCACAGCATCCGCCGTGTCTCCGCCTTCCCGATCGTAATGTTGCTCGCCGACAGGTTGAGGAGCAGTTCTGCTCCCGCCATTGCGGCTCGAGTGGACGGAGGCAGCGGGACCCAGAAGTCCTCGCAGATTTCGACGTGGAAGGTAAAGGGAACATCATTTTCTGAACGGAAGAGCAGATCTACCCCAAAGGGGACGCGTTCGCCAGAAAGTGCGATAAAAGCGTTTGTCACCCCGGCCCCGGGTGTAAAATGGCGGTGCTCGTAGAACTCCCGGTATGTCGGGAGGTAACTCTTGGGAACCACCCCAAGAATTGCTCCGCGATGGATGACGACAGCGGTATTGTAGAGACGGCCTTCCCGGCGCAGCGGCGCTCCGACCACGAGCACGGGATAAAGAGTTTTGCTGGCCGCGACGATCTGCATCACGGCCCTTTCGACGGACTCTAGAAGTGCGTCCTGAAGCAAAAGATCGTCGATCGCATACGATGAAAGCCCCAGTTCCGGAAAGAGCATGACGGCCGAGTTCTCCGCGTGCCCCAATTCCGCTAACCGTAATGTTTCCTTCAAGGCGAAATCCGGATCCGCGACCTCAGTGCTTGGCACACAGGTCGCAACCCGAATGAAGTCGTGGTTGTACATCGAATAGAATTCACTCACGATCTTCACTCTCCTCGCCTAACCTCTGTCTTTCGCAGACCCACGCCCACCTGCGGTTGGTCCGCTATGATCACATTGGGCACGACCGTGCCGCTGGCAAGCCATCAGACGCAGGGACTTGTGTATTTGTTCTATCCAGGAGGCCTCCGGAAGCTATAGCCGAGGGTCAACCTCGGCCTCTCAGTCTCTGCGTATCTTGGGTGCGCTGCCGATCAACTGGCGGGTGTAAGGATCCTGCGGGGCTTTGAACAAGATTTCGGCCGAGGCTTCTTCGACCAAGCGCCCCATACGCATGACCGCCACCCGATCGGAAACCGCTTCGACCACCGCCAGATCATGACTGATGAAGAGATAAGAGAGGTCGAAAGTCTGCTTCAACTCCTGGAGAAGCAGCAGGACCTGCGCCTGCACGGAGACATCCAGAGCGCTGACGGGCTCGTCCAGAATGAGGATCTGCGCCTCTGCCGCGAGCGCGCGGGCAATGGCGATACGCTGCGCCTGGCCACCGGAGAATTCATGGGGATAACGATCCAACGTATCGCGCGGCATCTGCACCGCATCGAGGAGGTCCGCCATCCGCGCCCGCCGCTTCTCCGGAGCGTAGCCGTTCAGCAGCTTCAAAGGCGTGTCCAGAATGCCGCTGATTGTCTTGCGCGGATTGAGTGAGGCCACGGGGTCCTGAAAAACGTATTGGACGATCTTTCCGAAGGCGCGGGCACCTTGCCGTCGCAACTCTACAGCATCATGGCCTGCAATGCGCATGTCACCCGTGGTCGGTTGCTCAAGCCCGACCAACATACGCGCAAGCGTGCTCTTGCCAGACCCGCTTTCGCCCACCACCGCTAGTGTCTCACCCCTTCGAAGCGTAAGCGAGACATCATCCACGGCTTTCACCGCATGACGGGACCCGCCAAAGAGGGAGCGACCACCTCCAAAGATCTTGCTCACCTGACGAAGCTCTATTGCCTGAGTATTCATGCGTTTCGCTCCGGTCGGAACAGTTGGGAAACGCGGGTCAAAAAATCATGCCCCTGCCCGATCTCGGGAACACAGGCGATCAGCCGTTGCGTGTAATCGTGCTGAGGATTGGTCAACAGCGCCTTAGTCTCTCCCGTCTCCACCACCACACCATCCTTCATCACGGCCACCCTGTCGCAGATCTCCGCAACAACCCCGAAGTCGTGTGTGATGAACAGAAGCGCCATGCCTCTTTCCTTTTGCAGGTCCCGTAATAGATCGAGAATCTGCGCCTGAATCGTAACATCCAGCGCCGTCGTCGGCTCGTCGGCGATGATGACGTCCGGGTTATTCGCGAGCGCCATGGCGATGCCCACGCGCTGACGCTGCCCGCCGGAAAGCTGATGGGGGAAGTGCTTTGCTCGCTCGCCGGCATCTGGAATACCCACGCGTTCGAGAAGCATGATGCTATGCTCCCGAAGGGTCTGGCGGTCCAGCCGCTGGTGCACGGCGATTGCCTCTTCCACCTGCCGTCCGACGGGATGCATCGGGTGGAGCGTCGTCAGCGGGTCCTGGAAGATATAGGCGACCCTACTTCCCCTGCAGGAAGTCAGTCTCTCCTCCGGCATGACGAGGACGTCCTCCCCGTCAAGGTAGATGGCGCCGTTGCGGATCAGTCCGGGCGGAGAGTTCACCAGCCCCATGATCGATAACGCTGTCACGCTCTTGCCGGACCCGCTCTCGCCGATCAGACCAAGGCACTCGCCCGGGTTAAGGTGAAGCGATATTTCCTTGACGGCCGCGGTGTAGCGTCCATTGCGGACGAAGCCCGTTTCAAGCGCCTCCACATTCAGTACAGCATTCGGGTTGCCATTCTTCGGGCTCGTCCTATCCGGGTGGACGGCCGTTCGGGGGCCGGGGCGCAGGAGTGCACCGGAGCGCAAGCGAGGATCGAGCACGTCGCGAATACCATCGCCAAGAACGTTCAGG
>DASYHX010000266.1:0-1615 GCA_035998065.1 Pseudorhizobium sp. | reverse complement strand
GGAGAAGCCCAGGGCAAGGTTACTCAGGAAATCCATCTGCCTCTCCTAGAACGCGAGCCAGGGGCCGAAGCGCCGGAACGGGAGACCCAGACCATAACTGAAGACAAGAACGGAAAAGATCGTCAGGCAGAACGACAGGATCAGCGCTGTCAGAGGCTTCATCTTCCCCGATGCGAAGGAGGCGATGAGCGCCGTCAAGAACAGCGCCGGCACGAAACCAAGTCCACGAACCGTCAGGCCAAAGAATATCGGTGCCGGTAAGATGAAGAACATGCCTCGCCACGCGATGTGCCCGATCGGCTCGCCCTCGACGCGGATGGACTGCACCAGGATTACGCTGCCGAGGATGATCAGCGCACAGGCGAGGATCAGCGGAAAGTAGCCTGGGCCCATGCGGAAGGCCGTTCCAAGCTCCAGCGTCAGCGACTGCAAGGCAAAAAACATACCCAGCGCAATGAACAGCAAGCCGCACAAGAGATTGGCCCTGTCAAAAGTCATAGATTTCATGATCGCTCCGAAAGAATGGAGGGGCGCGGTAACAGCGCCATAGAGAGTGTCCTCCCCCTGACCCGCAGAGAGAGGACCGGATACAAGCGTCGGCAGATCAGTCCGCGTATTCGCCGGCTGCTTCGATGACCGGCTTCCATCGAGCGATCTCGCCTTCTAGCTTGGCTTTCAGGGCCTCAGGCGTCGCGTCGGATTGCGGAGACGGTTCCGTTCCGAGTTCGGCAAAGCGAGCAGCGACGTTCGGATCGGCAAGCGCTACCTTCAGCGCTTCCGAAAGGCGGTTCACCGCCTCTTCCGGAGTGCCCTTCGGCGCGTAGATGCCGTGCCAGATGCTGACCTGGAAGTCTGACAGGCTGCCTTCGGCAGCAGTTGGTACATCCTTCAGGACGTCGAGACGCTCAGGCGAGGTCACGGCATAGGCCTTGATGGTGCCGCCCTGGATCTGCTTCGTCGTGTTGGTGGTCTGGTCACACATGATGTCGACCTGGCCGCCGAGAAGGTCGGTCATAGCCGGGCCCGTGCCCTTGTAAGGCACCGTGACCAGCGGCGTCTCGATCGCGCTCATGAACAGCATGCCGCAGAGGTGCGAGGCCGCGCCGATGCCGGCATTGGCAACAGTGACGGTGTCCTTGCTCGCCTTGGCGTACTCAATGAGCCCCTTCAGGTCCGTTGGCTCAAGATCCTTGCGTGCGACGATCGTCATCGGCACTTCTGTGACGAGGCCAACGTATTCAAACGCGTCCAGCGTTTCATAGGGCAGCTTACGGTAGAGAGTATCGCTGGTCGCCATGCCGATATGGTGCAGAAGCACCGTGTAGCCATCCGCTTCGGCATTCGCGACGCGCGCAGCACCAAGCGTGCCACCGGCACCGCCAACGTTTTCAATGATGACCTGCTGGCCGAGATCCTTGGACATCGCTTCGGCGACGAGGCGCGCGACGGTGTCGGTCGGGCCACCGGCAGAGAAGGGCACAACCATCGTGATCGTGCGGTCAGGGTAGGTCTGCGCGCCGGCGACTGCGGAAAACAGGGTGGCGGCCGCAAGAGCGGTTGCGCCAATGATGGCGTTCAAAGTTTTCATCATACTCCTCCAGATGAATATGCTTGA
>DASYHX010000243.1:0-2623 GCA_035998065.1 Pseudorhizobium sp. | reverse complement strand
ATCCCACCCAGCGCTTCCCTCAGGAGATGACGACAATGAGAGATTTTTCCCTGCCGGGCCGTTCGCTCGCCGTCGGCCGAAAAGGGATGGCCGCCACGTCTCATCCGGCTTCCACATTGACGGCCATCGATATCATCAGGCAGGGTGGCAATGCGATCGACGCCGCAGTTGCGGCCTGCGCGGTCCAGTGCGTCGTCGAAGCAGGCTCCACCGGCGTTGGCGGCGATTGCTTTGCCCTGCTCTCCATCGGGGGCAGTGACAAGATCCTTGCATATAACGGCTCCGGACGCGCGCCGGCGGCGGCATCTGCGGAACGGCTCCGCTCCCAAGGCCTGACGGCGATCGAGCGCTGGTCACCCCATGCGGTGACCGTCCCCGGCGCTGTCGATGCCTGGACCCGCCTTGTTGCCGACCACGGACGGCTGAGCGTGGCGGAGGTCCTTGCGCCGGCCATCGAGCTTGCACGCGACGGCTATCCCGTCTCGCCGCGGGTTGCGCACGATCTTGCGGCACAGCATGCAACGGTCGAGAAAGACGCTTCGACATGCGCAACCTTTCTTGTTGACGGTGAGGCGCCTGAAGTCGGAGCCATCCAGTATCAGCCGCGCCTTGCAGAGACGCTGGAGGCGATCGCCCGCGATGGGCGCGACGGTTTTTATCGGGGCTGGGTGGCGGAGGACATGGTGAAGCGCCTTCAGGCGGAGGGCGGCGTACATTCGGTGGACGATTTTGCGACAGCTGAAGGGGAGTACGTCGAGACCATCAAGACGAGCTTCCGCGGCTACGACATCCACGAGTGCCCACCCAATGGACAAGGCATCATCGCCCTGATGATCCTCAACATTCTCTCTCATTTTCCGGGCTCGGGAGATCCACTGGACGTCAACCGTCTTCACATCGAAATCGAAGCGACGAGGCTTGCCTATGCCGCCCGCCAGCAGCTTCTTGCGGATCCGGCGAAGGCCGAGGTGCCCGTCGACTATCTGCTGTCGGATAGGCTTGCGAAGGAACTGGCCGCGCAGATTGATCTCGACCGTGCCATCGAAGGCCTCCCGCAGTTCAATGAGAAGGCGCACACGGATACAGTCTACATCTGTGTCGTCGATGAAGACCGGAATGCCGTGAGCTTCATTAACTCGATCTTCTCACCCTATGGCAGCGGCATCATGGCCCCGAAGAGCGGCGTCCTCTTCCACAACCGCGGCCAGAGCTTCTCTCTCGAGGCAGGGCATCCGAACGAACTGGCACCGGGCAAGCGGCCGATGCACACGATCATTCCGGGAATGGTGACACAGGGCGATCGGGCAGTTATGCCTTTTGGAGTGATGGGCGGCCATTACCAGGCGATGGGCCACGCCCATCTGCTGTCGAAGGTCTTTGACTACGGTCTTGATCTTCAGACCGCGATCGAGTTGCCGCGGCTCTTTCCGCTGCCGGGGACGAAGCAAATCGATATCGAGGGCCGGCTGCGTGAGAGCGTGGGCGAGGAGCTGGTACGTCGGGGCTTTGAGCTGCGTACGCCTGAATCGGCAATGGGCGGCGCCCAGGCGATATGGATCGATTGGGAGAGGGGAGTGCTTTTGGGTGGCTCCGATACGCGCAAGGACGGGCTGGCGCTCGGAATCTGATCTCAGGCGAACGACCTTGGTCTTGCGCACCGGCGACAGCGGTCGCCGGTGCGCAAGTGGATATCAAGCGGCGCTTGCGGCCTTCTTGCGAGCCACGCGTGCGCGGATGGAGTCAACATCTGCCCGTGGCGTCGCCGCAAACAGCGTGCGCGTGTATTCGTGCTTCGGGTCGGAGAAGACTTCGTCTCGCGTTCCGTATTCCACCGCTTCACCGAAATACATCACCATAACCTCGTCGGCGATATATCGCACGACCGAAAGGTCGTGGCTGATGAAGACGTAGGTCAGGCCGAATTCGTCCTGCAGGTCGGCGAGCAGGTTGAGAACCTGCGCCTGGACCGAAAGGTCGAGCGCGGAGACCGGCTCATCGAGGACCAGCAGCTTGGGGTTCATCATCAGCGCGCGTGCGATTGCGATGCGCTGACGCTGGCCGCCCGAGAACATGTGCGGGTAGCGATTGTAGTGCTCCGGGCCGAGCCCAACCTTCACCAGCATCTCATTTGCACGCTCGCGTCGTTCTGCGGCCGAGATCTTGGTGTTGATAAGCAGTGGCTCGCCAAGGACATCGCCGATCTTCTGGCGTGGGTTCAGTGAGCCATAGGGGTTCTGGAAGACGATCTGAACCTTCTGGCGCATCTCAGCCGTCAGATGGCCGGGGCGGGTGTCGGTCTTCTCCCCATCAATGATGAGATCCCCGGAGGTGGGCTCGTCGATGAAAGTAAGCATGCGAGCAAGCGTGGACTTGCCGCAGCCGGATTCGCCCACGATTGCCAGCGTCTTGCCGCGTTCGAGTGAAAACGACACGCCTTTTACCGCATGCACGAACTTTTTCGGCTTGAACAGTCCGCCGGGAAGCTCGTAGTCGCGCTTGATGTCGCGCACCTCGAGCATTGCATTGCTTTTCTTGATGTCGGTCATGCGCTTGTTCCCGCAGGTTCGGGCGTGCCATCGAAGAACTGAGAGACCGTGGTGAGGCGGTCCCCCTTCGCATTCTC
>DASYHX010000228.1:0-2866 GCA_035998065.1 Pseudorhizobium sp. | reverse complement strand
GCAGGTCCTTCCGCGAGATCAAGGTCTCCGGCACGGCTGGAGACTGAGAAGTTCTGCCGGATGGGTACGATTGGAAGCCGCTCCCATCCTGGCAGATGCATGAGCGAGGCAGGCGCTCGCACCTGTCGTCACACAAGGAAGGTAACATGATCGAAGTTCATTGTGCAAACCGCGCCACTTGCGTCCCTACTTCGGGCGGAGCGCGTGCCAGCAGCGTTCAGTTCGTAGCACTGAGGGAGGGTGTGTGATGGCACTTTCGCTTGCGTTGGAGGAAATGATCCACACGAGTAGCCCTATGCATGGGAGCACCGCAAGGAACCGCGTTCCGGCGGCTGCCAGCTTCGCAAGGTTGTCGATCAACGATCAGAGCATTCGTATTCAGAAGGTCCAGGCCGAGATCGACACCCTCACCGAGGGGCTCAGGGCGGGAACGATCGTCGCTAATCATCGCGGCAGGGGACGGGCGCTGCGGGACATGAGGGAGCGCCAGAAGCGGCTCGACAAGCTTGCCCGTGCATTCGGCTATCGCCGTGAATGGCGCAAGCATGTTCGGATCCCCGCGGCATCGGGTACTCTGTAGTCATTGGTTTCTGTAGCAATAATGAAGCTCGCCATGTTGGCGAGCTTCTCGAGCTAGGTGGTCTCAGATCTGGAAGCTGGGCAGGCGGTCGATGGCCTTCTTCTTTGCGACGATCGTCACGTCACCATAGTCATCGCCGGCAGTGCGAGCAGCATGGCCCGCGATCGCATCCAGAATTCGGCTGTCGATTTCGACTTCTCTGCCGACGGTCTTGAATGCATGCCGCCAGCCATGATTGGGCGAAACCCCTTCCGGGATGACGCCAGCTTTTTGAAGCCAGTTTGAGATCCGGCCTGCAACCGTTTGCGCGGGATCGGCGGTCCGTTTGCCCTCCATTGTCGGATAGAAGAGCGGGCCGTCGTCCGATCCGTTGACGAAATCGATGAAGCCCTTTGCAACGATTTGGTCATGAAGGGGCACATCTCGATACTGCCGCGTCTTAACCTTTCCAGCATCAGGTGTGATTCGCATCACGTAGATGTCGCCCTCCCTCCGGATATCCCGTCTCCGCAGTTGAGTGACTTCAGAGATACGGGCGCCGGTGAACGCGCAGATGAGAGGAGCCCACTTCTTCGCCGCACTGGTCTGCGACTTCTCCTGTGTTTGAGGGTTGTCTGACTGTCGTGCCACGTAGCCCAGCGTGAACCTCAATATTCTCGTGGCTTCCTCGCGCGTGAAGCCCTTTGGCCGCAGTTGCACCTTCGGTGCGACCCGAAGCTTCACCGTCTTGGCCGGATTGTCTTCCAGAAGATCATTGGACACCGCCCAGTTGAGAACTGCGTTGACCGCAGTGAGATAAACATCCTTCACCGTCCGCGGCGAAAGGTTCTTCAGCTTGGCGTCTTTCCATTCCAGGATGGTCTTCTTGGTGAGCTTGCGAGCATCCGTGGTCCTGGCAAACGCTATCAGGTCGTCGATCACAGGCCGCCAGCGCTTCTCGGCTTCGATCCCCTTGCCGTTTGCCTTCAGTTCCGCGACGTAACGATCGAAGAGATCTCGTAGCGGAACCGGTGGCTCCTCTTCCGGGATCGCATCGAGCTCGGCCAGCAGTGGATGTTCGAGCTTGCCGCTGAAGTCCCCTTCGTCCCGTTCCACCACGCGCGCAAGAGCCTCCAGCTCCGAGACGCACATTGCACATGCAAGCGAGCGCCATTCGGTCGAGCCCTTGAGTGCAGTTGTGTTGCCCAGGCGTCGGTAGCGTTCAATCCTCCTTCCAACCAGTGTCTGCAGCGTCTCATCGTCAAGAGCGCCGGCGACGCCTGCTCTCAAGAGCTCCACGAGCCGGTCATCCACCAGACCCATCGCATGGCGCTCATCCATTTTTCGGAGCTCAGTGTCGAAAGCCAGTCGCTCATGGTAGTTGCGAAGAGCGATCTGCTCAGGAGGCAACGGGTAGCGGCCAGCTTCCATGACCGCGCCGCTTTCTTCCTTGGCTCGACGCTCGGCAACGGCAATCTGACCCTGAAGGCCAGCGACGGCTGTGTGAAGGCGGGAAAGCGCCAGTCGTCGATCAGGGCCCAGTGCTTCACGCAGCTCTGTCTTGCCTTCAAGGTAGGGGCGAAGATCTTTGGGGATAACCAGGCGCGCGAAATAGCGGCCGTTTCTATTCAATAGATAGCGTGGCTGACGGACCATCAGAAGTCTCGAATGTTACAAAACTGCTGATTATAATATTGCTATCGCGTTGGAAAGAGGGATTTTATTTCGGCTGAAAAAGATGCTGTTCGCATGCCAGCTGAGGGACTGTAGAACGCTATCAGTTCTCCTCTGGTGACCTTCCATACGCCTCACGGGATGTGCAGTCGGGCGGGTTGCCGCATCCCGCCCGACTGCGCTTCAGGAGGGAGCGGTGATTCGAGTGACGGAACTGAGCTAGTGACAAGGAAGTGAAGACTGTCGACTATCACAACGGCCCCGGTCGCCTTGGACCGATCAGCCGACTGCCGCGATAGTGCGAAAGATGAGGTTGGATGACAGGCGCAGTCGTAGCCAAGAAGGCGCGTTTGTAACCGATTTTGTAACAAAAGATTGTACGAGGGCCCCGGGCAGCTAAGGACTTCAATAAAATCAACGGGGAAGGATGGTGCTGCTAGAGAGATTTGAACTCTCGGCCTCTCCCTCACCAAGGGAGTGCTCTACCCCTGAGCTATAGCAGCTTTCGCGCCGCGGGCCGGTTCGTCCGCGGGCGAGGGCCTATTGCCATAGCTTGGGGGGCAGCGCAAGCGGCAAAATCGACTTCCCTCCGCCGACGCCGGAGCACGCGCTTTTTTCCCCGAAGCTTTTCGG
>DASYHX010000225.1:0-2667 GCA_035998065.1 Pseudorhizobium sp. | reverse complement strand
TCAGCCGAAAGCAACTGGTCGGTGCTTGTCAGGGCGTTGCCCTGGGCGACGATCTCCAAACCCTTCTTCATGCAATCATTGGCGGCTTCCAGATCGACGTCACCTCGAACGGGCAGCGAACCCTTCTTCAGGTTGAACGCGACCTGCGTCGTCGGCTCGAGCATCGTCTGCGCCAGAACATCCTGCGCCTTTGACTTCTCCTCGTCGTCAAGAACAGGGAAGTAGAACGCATCGCCCCCGGTGGTGATGTAGGGGCTGACGCCGAGACCCGGCAAGCAGCTGTAATCCTCGCCTGCAACCTGACCGGCGATCTGGAACTCACCTTGAGCCCAATCGCCCATCACCTGGCCACCGGCCTTGCCGGTGATGACCAAGTTAGTTGCCTGATTCCAATCCTGAACATTGCTGCCAGCAGCCATCTCGCGAGCCTGAACGGCGGCCTCAAAGACCTTGGCCATTTCCGGCCCCGCAGCAACGTCGGCGTCCTTGTCTACGTAAACCGACTGATAAACATCCTTGCCGCCAAGGGAGAGAACGAGGGTGTCGAACAGACCGCCGGCCTGCCAGGCCTGCCCGCCAAGCGCCAACGGCTGAATGCCCGCTTCCTTGAGCTTGGGAGCGGCAGCGACGAATTCATTCCAGTCCTTCGGAACGGCAACCCCTGCCTTCTCGAAGGCGGCATTGGACAGCCACAGCCATTGCCACGAGTGGATGTTGATCGGGACGCAGTAGATCTTTCCGTCAAGTGTGCAGCTGTCGAGGAGGCTCGCGGGCTTGATGACCTCCTTCCAGTTTCCCTGCTCGGCCACCTCCGTGAGGTCCCGCATCAGGCCCGCTTCAACAAGCTCCTGTGCTTGTCGGCCATGATTGAATTGTGTGGCGGCCATCGGGTCGCCGCCGGTGATGCGGCTGATCATGATCGGACGAGCGGTGCTGCCCGCGCCTGCGATGGCGCCGTCTACCCACTTGTTGCCGGTGGCGTCAAACGCCTTGGCGAGTTCAGCGACGGCCGCAGCCTCACCGCCGGATGTCCACCAATGCGTCACCTCGAGATCGGTGGCATTTGCGACGCCCATTGGCAGCACGATCGTAGCCGCCAAAGCAGCCGTCAATACACGTAAATTCATGAGTCTCCTCCCTCACTGAAACGATGCAGTAAAAAGCTATGTCAAAGATCTCGACTGTGCAACACCACAAGCGCAAAAACTTTGTGAAGGGACCGATTACAACCTCAGCGCTTGATCGACGGAGGAACACTGAACCAACATAGATCCTCCTATCTTGTTGTAATTGAATGCCTTCAGCTCTTCACACTTTTCCTGTATTTCGCAAATGCACAAAACCTGTTGCCATACGGATCCCGCAACCAGAAGAAGTTCATCCTTACCTCCTTTCGAAAATTCTGCTCGACTTTCGTACTGTATCGTTTCAGTTTATCAGCAATTAATGCCGTCCGCGGAGAAGGCGTCAATGCAGGCGCCGCAAAGACTCCGATACCTGATGGGCGGACTTGGATGGTGGCAGGGAATGGACGACAGCATCAAAGGATTGGCCAAGACGGCCATGGCGGGACGTGAACGGCCTACGCTGAAGACGATCGCCTACATGACCGGGCTCGGCATCACCACCGTCTCGAGAGCCTTGAAAGATGCGCCAGATATCGGCGCGGATACGAAGGAACGGGTGCGCCTCGTTGCCAGTCAACTGGGCTACCAGCCGAACCGCGCAGGCGTACGTCTGCGTACTGGAAAAACCAATGTCATTGCCCTTGTCCTCAGCATCGAGGAAGAATTGATGGGCTTCACCAGCCAAATGGTTTTCGGGATTTCGGAGGTGCTCGCCGGAACCCAGTATCACCTTGTGCTCACCCCGCACTCGCACCAGAAGGACCCGATGGTGCCTGTCCGCTACATTCTCGACACTGGTTCGGCAGACGGGGTGATTATTTCGCGCATCGTTCCGGATGACCCGCGAATCCGGCTGATGACGGAACGGCACATGCCGTTCGCCGCACACGGTCGCAGCGACATGGGAATCGCCCACCCGTTCCACGACTATGACAACGAGGCCTTTGCCTATCAGGGGGTAGAGAAGCTGTGGAAGAAGGGGCGCCGGCGTCTCGCCCTCCTACCGCCGCCAACGAGCCTTTCCTTCTACCTGCACAGCCGCAACGGCTTCGAGCGCGGCCTTGGCGACTTCGGTGTGACGGAGGTTCCCATGGGCCGGATCACCACGGAAAGCTCCCTGGGCGAAATTAGAGCCTATGCGGAGGCGATGATCCGCTCAGGAAATGCGCCCGACGGTATCATCTCGCTGAGCGGCAGCTCGACCATTGCATTGGTGGCCGGCATAGAAGCAGCGGGTAAACGGCTCGGCGACAACCTCGACGTCGTATCCAAGCAGTCGGCGGAATTCCTGAACTGGATCCGTCCGGAGATCTACACCGTCAACGAGGACGTACGTCACGCCGGCCGAGAGCTCGCCAAGGCGGTGATTGCCCGCATAGATGGGGTCGCGCCGGAGCTGCTGCAGAGCATCAGCAAGCCGGCCTGGTCGGCCATCGGGCCCAGCGATTGATCGTCGCCGGCACCCATTTCATGTGAAAACCCGCCTCGATGTTCGGGTTTTTCTCACCAAGCAACAATCAGGCGAAGTCCGCGAGGCCAC
>DASYHX010000218.1:0-6900 GCA_035998065.1 Pseudorhizobium sp. | reverse complement strand
CCGTGCCAATGGGCTCTCCAAACCCGTAGCCGGCAAGCGCTTTTGCGAAGCAGGTTTCCAGAACAGTTCTGACAAGCGGCGGGCCGCAGAAATGCGTTGTCGTCATGGCCCGCCCGCGAGGTCGTCAGAAAGGAAGGTTTTCGCGAACAGGGCCGGCGCGTCGTGCTAGGCGATGGAACCCCGCAAGCGGACAGGATGCGATGACCAGGACCGAAATGCTGGAAACGATGAAGCGTCTCGACGCCCATGCGAACGCCCTGTTGCTTACCGGGGCCTCCGATATCGATCTGCTCGGCGGCATGTTCGACGTGATGCCCGACTTCAAGGCGTTGCTCGACGCCGGATACGGCGGTGAAATCGACAAGAACGCTGGTCGCTTCCCCGGTTTGCATCGCTACGCCGTCATGCTCTCCAATGTCGCCGAGGGGATCGCGGAAGGTTCCATCCGGGTGCCGCGCTGACGCCCTGTTTCGCTGGCAGGGGATGTGAGCAGACCTTTATGATTGCGAGCAGCGCAGGATGATGGCGAGCACACTGGCAGATAGCGCGAGCAGATCGCCGAGCCGGTTGTCAGATAATCCGAGCAAAAAAAGGCTCTGTTTGCAAGCAAACGCCGCTACGATTGCAAGCACCTACACCTATGCCGGGTTCAACGCGCTCTACGACCCAGGCCGGGAGCCGGGTCCCATCACCCCCGTCGCTTGCTGGGCGCATGCGAGGCGCAAGCTGCACGATGTGCTTGTTGCCGATCATCGATCCGCTGCGCGCAAGGGACTCGGCCTGATCGCGCAGCTCTACGAGGTCGAACGGTTGATCGAGGGTGAACCTCCCCAGGAGCGTCTGCGCCAGCGCTCAGCATCAAAGCTCATTGCCCTCGACTTCTTTGCGTGGGCGGACAGCGCTCTCGACCAGGCATCGGCGCGCTCACCGCTTGCCGAGGCGCTGCGCTATGCCCTCAAGCTGAAGCCAGCGCTGCTCGCCTACACCCAGGACGGAAGGCTCGAGATCGACAACAACCTTGCCGAGAACGCGCTGCGCGGCATCGCGGTCGGGCGCAAGAACTGGCTGTTCGCCGGCGCGGATTGCGGCGGCGAGCGGGCGGCCGCGACGTATTCGCTGCTCGAGACCGCCAAGCTCAACGGCGTGAACCCGCAGGTCTGGCTGACCGACGTCCTCGACCGCATCGGCAAAGGCCATCCCATCAACCGCCTCGACGAGCTCCTGCCATGGGCGTGGAAGGCGGCTCGTTCCAGTGACCCCGACGCTGCGTGAGGACCCATTGAGCCGATGGCAGCTATCTGCGATTTTCCGCCAGAAGCCGACATTCAGCAAGCGACCCCATTTCGGTGGTAGCAGCGCATTCGACCTATCGCCAAAAGCGGTCGTTCATGAAGAACCGGTTGTCGTTGGTAACGCGCCTCAATCCCAGCCATTCTGGTACGAGATCTGAACGCCCAAAAACAGTTGATCGTATAGCGGCAGCTACGCGCTACACTCTCCGAGACACAACAAATCGTCGCGAAAAATTCAGAATGTCAGCGGTCGACAAAAGGGCGGTCGCGAACCGCAGTCGAAAACGGCGCCGGGTTTAAGCCAGCGCCGTTCATCGTTCTCATTCAATGCGAAGTGGCCTGAGAATCAACCGTTGCATGAATACTCAAATTGCGCCGCGAAATAACCGGCGTTCTGGATTATGCGAATGACGTTGAAAGATGCCAGACCGCCATTCGAAGCACAGATGTTTTGCGCACCTTGCTCGGCCGCAGCTATGGCCTGTCCCACTTCGGGTAGAAATGGCCCGATATCCGTTTGCTGAGCAACCGCGGCAGAAGAGCCAAATGCGATTGCAGCCGAGAGTGCCAGAACCTTCGTTTTAGTTTTGAACATGGTATTTTCTCCGTGGGCTCTGAGCCCTTCACGCCGATATAGTGGCTTGGATCTCCGGACCTCGGCCGAGCAGCCTGGTCAACGGACGCGATACGCCGACCGGGCGTGCTCGGAGCAATCCAAGCCGCTTATCGTCGCTCCGACGAAAATGATTCCGCGCCCGACCAATCCCATGAATCAGGCAAGAGCGACTCGCTCCGGTCGGTCTCCTGGCTCGCGGGTCATCACTTGAAATACACCTTCCCGAACCAAACAATCAGTCCAGTGGTTGCGGAGTGACCCGCCAGTATTTCTCGCTCGCCGCTTACAGTTGCAGGGACAGCCGCAGATTTGACCTTGGAGGGCCTCACTGTGTTCCCGTTACCGGTGCGAACTTGAAGCTGAATGCGCGCAACTTTGCATGCAGCTGATTTTGAGTATCGGTACGCAGCTTTGAAAACAAGGGCTGATGCGCTCGTTTCGCGTCGAATAGCGCGAAAAACATCGTCAAACCCCATCGATGGAGATCCAATCCCGTCCCATCTCCAATGCCTGTGTTGGCGTCGCCCCAACCAACTGCGCGATCAGTTCAGCCGATTCGACGAGTCGTGGGCCAGGACGATTGAAAAGATGGTGGCCATCAACGGCAAAGACCTTCCCTTTGCGAACCGCGGTAAGGTCTTTCCAACCGAAGTGGTCGACGAGCGACCCCAGATCGGCGAGCGTTTGTGGCAACAGATATCCGCAGGGCATCGCAACGATCAGATCGGGATCGGCGGCAATCAAGTCGTCCCAATTCAGCCACGAGGAATGTTCTCCGGCTCGCGCGAACAATGGGTGACCGCCGGCCGCCTCGATTAGTTCGGGTACCCAGTTTCCTGCAGCCATCAGCGGATCGATCCATTCGATCGCGGCGACACGCGGGCGATCCATCCTCTCCGCGCTACTTCGGGATAGCCCTGACATCCGCTCCTTCAAGTCACCGACGACCGATGATGCACGCTCGGGAATTCCCGCCGCTTCGGCGACCTTAGCGAAATCGCTCCATACATCTTCCAATGTATCGGGTGCCAGCGACAGCAGCGTCGGGGCGGTTCCGATCCAGTCGCCGAGTGCTTCTTCCAGATCGGCAGGGGTGACCGCGCAGACCGCGCATTGCGATTGGGTCAAGATGAGGTCGGGCCGCAAGTCCCGCAGAAGCGCGGTATCGACTTCGTATACCGACAGTCCTTGCCTCACGATTTCCTGGATCCGGTCGTCGATCTGCCGCGACGTCAGTCCTTTCTCGAGTCTGGTCGACGTGACGACCGGCAATGCCTTTACGAAAAGCGGATAATCGCATTCGTGCGAGCGACCGACGAGGCTCTCTCCCAATCCGAGTGCGACGGCGATTTCGGTCGCGCTCGGCAGGAGGGACACGATGCGCGGCTGCGCCATGTCAGGCGAACCGTATTCGCGGAGAAGGTCCGAATAGCGTGGGAGCGGCTCTGGCGAGGAGCCAGGACGCCAACAACAGTCCTGCGAACCATAATGCATCGTTCGCGAAGATCTGTCCCACGATCGCCATCGTGAAAGTCTCTGTCCCGCCTACCACCAAAGCAAACCCGAATAGCGCAGCCTCGTAAACAGCGAAGCCGATCAGAAAGGCGCCAAATGTCCGGAGGGTGCTCAGCTCGTTTTGTTCTCCCATGATGATGGCACCGGCGAGCATGGCGAGAATAGATGCGATGCCCAGCGCACCGCCCCAGGCGAACGCATATCCCGTGTGCGGGTAGCCGAGGACGGTGAACCCCAGCAACTGGTTGGTCGCCCAGATCGCGAGGATCGTCGTTAACGCGAGCGAGCGGCGCATGGTCGCGGCGGTCACGATCGTAACAGCCACGAACGGCATCATGCAGGCGGCAACCAGCGATCCGCCCACCGTCGCCAAGGCAAGTGTGACAGGCCATGCGAACCTCGCAATGTCGGACTTTGCTATCATTTCATCCGTCATCGAAATTCTCCTTAGAAACGCGCGCGCGCGCCAATGGCGAACGAGCGTCCGGGCGTCGCGAAACTGAAGACATCCTCGTAATCGGCGGCCGTCAAATTCTCGACTCGGCCGAACAGCTCGACATTATCCATCACCCTCACGTCGGCGTTGACGTTCAGCAGAAAGTAGTCGTCCAGTTGCACGCGAACCGGCACGAACGAGGGATCGATGAAAGCGCTGTCGATCGTCTCTCCATTGTAGCGCGCAACGAGCGTGACCCCTCCGGCATCCTTGGGAGCGCGCCAGTCGACAGCCAGGCTGGCGGTATGGGAGGGCCGCCGCACTTCGCGCGCGCCATCCTCGTGGGAACGCAGATAGGTGTAGGCTCCATTGACGCGCCAAGCTTCCGCGAAGCGCGCCTCGCCGAACACTTCGACGCCGTTTCTCTTGGATACGGTATCGCGATTGCCAGGGCTGGCGACGAAGTTCGGGGGCGGAAAAGAAGTGAAGATCTCTTCGTCCAGTTCGCTCTCGAAATAGGTGACCCCGATTGAAGCGCGCTCACCGAACAGCGACTGGTCGATCCCGATCTCCCATCCGCTCGACTTCTCGGGCCTGAGGTCGGGATTGCCGATGAA
This sequence comes from Pseudorhizobium sp., assembly GCA_035998065.1. Lineage (GTDB taxonomy): Bacteria > Pseudomonadota > Alphaproteobacteria > Rhizobiales > Rhizobiaceae > Neorhizobium. The sequence continues at coordinate 2,424 of DASYHX010000218.1, read as the reverse complement.
ACGGCCGTCCACGAACCCATATAGTTCGTAGAACGAGGGGTTCTTCACCCCCGATCCGACGGCCCCGCGCACTCGCGTAGCCGCAGCGATCCGATAGCTCGCCTGAAGCCTGTACGTGGTTGTATCGGCGAACTGGTCGTTCCAGTCCCTGCGGATGGATGCGGACGCGCTCGCTCGGTCTCCGAGATCGATCGCATACTGGCCGACGAGACCGACATTGTCGATCTGTCGGCGACCGGTGAATGCGAAGCCGGTCGGATCGGTGTTACGGAAGCGTTCGCGTTCGACATCGAGAGCCGCCGTGACCCGGTGGGTCAGACCGCCAGCCTCGATACGCAACGTCGTATCGTAGGACCCTTTCAACCTCTGGCCCTCGCTGCCATAGCTGCGTCCAGTCGAAGCGAAACCGTCGCGCCGGGTATCCGCGATCTGGGCCGAAAACGCTTGGGTCCAGCGATCGTCGAGCAAGTCTAGCTCGCCCCTGATGAGCACATAGATAGCCTCGTTCTCGAAGCGGTTGCCGGGGCTATCGACCTGGAATCCGAAGGTCGGACTTCCCGGATCGGAATCGCTGTCGTTGAATTCGGCATTGGTGCGCGCGTAGCGTAATACACCAGTGAGGCGTGCATTGGTTGATGGCGCGAACGTCGTCTTCAGCGAGACCGCACCACTGTCGTTCGCAAGATCGCGCGTGCCGTTCCGGGCGCCTGGCGTGCCATCGGTGGTATTGAGTGTGGCGGACAGCGCGTAGTCGAGATCGCCACTATATCCAGCGATCCGGGCAGCACCGTTCACCATGCCGAACGAACCGGCTTCGATCCGCGCGACCGCCCCGGGCGCATCGCGGCCGTCGAGAGTGATGTACTGGATGACGCCGCCGATCGCGTCCGACCCGTAGATCGCGCTCTGCTGTCCGCGCAGCACCTCGATCCGCGAAGCCTCGTCGGCGATAAGCGTTCCGAAATCGAACTCGCCGGCATAGGGATCCGACACCTCGATCCCGTCAACGAGGACGAGCGTATGGTTGGCTTCAGCACCGCGCAACCGAAGCTGTGTCTGACCGGGAACCCGTCCGACCGCGACCCCTGGGACGTCGCGGAGCACGTCGGACACCTCGCGGACTTGCCTCCGGTCGAGGATTTGCTCGTCGAGGACGGTGACCGATCCGCCGATCCGGTCGAGCGGCATGGGATCGGTGGCGCGGTTCCCGGTGACGACGATCGAGGTGTTGGATGTCTCTGGATCGGCAGCGGGATCGATGGTCTGAGCGAGCGATGGAGCCGGCAGAAGCACGGAAGACAGAAGCGACAGGTGAATGTATTTCATGAGAACGAATTTCCGGGGCGCCGGGCGACTTGGCCGGAGCGTCCGCACGAGTGCGGTCGACGAGACTGCTAGGGACGGACGCGTGCATCCCCCGGCAGTCCTGCCGATGCGGCTCCAACCGCTACTCGTCGCCCGGACGAAATTCGTTTCGCGCCTGGCCAATCCCATGAGCCCGGCAAGAGCGACACGCGCCGGTCGGTCTCCTGGCTCACGGGTTGTCGCACGAAACATACCTTCCCAGACGACAATTGCCGCCCAGTGGTTGTGGAGCCAACCCCACCCATGTTACGCGCTCGCCGCTTACAGTTGCAGGGACAGCCGCAGAATTGGCCTATCGAGACCTCACTGCGTTCCCGTTACCGGCACGCTTTATCGACATTTGATTCTGCCGACGCTCGTCTCATAGACTTTGGTCGAATGAGCGGCAAGCGCGCAGTTCCAGAGCAACGCAGCAAGACGATGGTCGCCGTTTTAGGGGGTAGGTGAACTTAATCCATCGTATCTGTTTAGGTCACCAACTGAAACGCCCAGATGTTGATCCGTCGACCTTTGGATTGGCACCAGCTTTCGCTTTCGTCTGAGATCGATTCTCAACCCTTTCTTAAATATCGCGAATGGTGTCGGAAGCCGTACGGCAGCATTTTAGTTTCTAATGCGCAAGCCGGACAGATCGCATACGGTCCAACTTCGTCGCCGGTTCAATGTCCTCTATATTGAATGCGCGGCCTAAAAGCCGACCGGCGCACACCCACCCTCCAATCGGTCATTCCGGTGCCGCCACCCGCATCCCGAAACTGGCCATTGCCGACAACGGTTTCGACCGGACGCTTACCATGGCCCGCCGGCAAGGTCGTCAGAAAGGAAGGCTTTTGCGAACAGCGGGTGGCGCATAGAGCGGGCACAGATATACGTTTACGACTGAACCAGTCGAAGCGCGCTGGCCGCGACCGTCCCGAATGGGATCAATGGTCGGGATAGGATTCTCTTCATGCCCCAGCCGGTATAAAGGAACCGCCCCGATCGTAGCGGCTGCGTCGTTATCCCGCCTACCCAACCCGTGGGCTCGACCTTCGGCCCAGCCGGGCCCGCCTCAACGTG
>DASYHX010000172.1:0-2306 GCA_035998065.1 Pseudorhizobium sp. | reverse complement strand
CCTGAACTAGACCAATTCCGCGTCGCTCCAGTCTTCGGGTTGACCTCGGCACAACCTGTCGAACCGACCGTCTCGGTCGCCGTTCCTGTTGTGGCCCAAGCACCGACTGCTCCGGCACCGGTCCAAGCAGTTCCGACGCATTCGCCTGCACCCACTCAGCAGCGCCCACAGGCCGAAGCAGACGTAGACCCGATCAGCGAGATCGAGAGCCTAATCGGCAGCGCTGTGCGGATCGACCTCAATTCACCACCGAAATCGCTGTAAGTGCAGCCAGACGGTGGCGCCCCTGAGGTACAGTCCGTGTCCACTTCTGCTGCAAAACCGGTAGCAAGTCCTGCGCTGCGGAGCCTCGCAACGCCTACCCTTCCGCGCGAGCCGCAACCCGAAGACCGGCGCGTCACCAGCGCAGACGAAGCCATCCTGGCAGCCGCCGAGGCCACTGGTGCCGAGATCGGCTGGGTAGACGCGCCAGAAGAACCCGTCGCCGCTCCCCCGCGCGGTCCCAGGCTTCGCCGCCCCCGCATGCCCCGTTCCTTCGGGTTTAGCCGCGCCGTGGCTGGCCCGCTTGTCGCAGTTTCCCTCCTCGTCGTCGCCGGCGGCGGCCTTTACTGGGTCCTCGGAACCGGCGGCGATGCCGGTCCAGTTCCCCTGCTGACCGCCGATGCGTCGCCCGTCAAGGAAATGCCGGCTGTCGAGACTGCATCCGCCGCCACGCCGCAGTCGGTCGTCTTCAACGAGATCGAAGGCGTGCCGCCGAGCGCTGACGAGCAACTGGTCTCCCGCGATCAAGCCGATGTGGACGAAGTCACCCAGGTCGCCACACCAGACGTGAGTGCCGAAGGCTTGGCCAATCGCAAGGTTCGCACGGTCACCGTGCGTCCCGATGGTACCATTGTGAGCGGTGATGAGAGCCTCGCGGGTAGCACGATGCTTCCCGTAGACCGCCCTAACGTGCCGGAAGTCCCTGGTGCGCAGATGGCGAGCCCCGCCTTGCTGGCGAGCACGGAAACCGCCACAGGCACGCTCACTACTACTGGCGATACGGAGCCGGTTGACGCGCCAACTGCTGAGACCCCTGTGCCGGAAGAAGCCGTCGCCGTAGCGCCCGTGGAGCCAGGCACCATCGTTCCTGCCGTGGATCCTAGCGGCAATCCGATTGCTGGCCGAACTGCACCAGTGCCAGCAACGCGGCCCACAAACCTGGCCCAAGTAGCCACGCCGAGCCCTTTCACCCCGCCAGCGCCCACGTCCCCGGTGAACGCGGTCTTTGACCCGCTTCCTGACACCGCTAGCGTCGCACCGCAGCAGCCGGCGTCCGGCGATACCGCCCCCGCCTATGTGCAACTGGCATCTCAGCGTACCGAACAGGACGCGCTCGCGACGGCAAACCAACTGGTCTCTCGCTTTGGCCCCATCTTCAACGGTGCCAATATGGAGATCCAGCGAGCTGATTTGGGCACTCGCGGAATCTACTACCGCGTTCGGGTTCCGGCCAGCTCGATGCAGCAAGCCGCCGAGATGTGCAACAATGTAAAAGCTCAAGGCGGCGACTGCGTCGCTATGTAGCCCAAACAGGGTGATGCTTGACCTTAAGCACGGGTGAGACCAAGGATAGCCGGATGATCGAGACACCCGGTCCGCAGCTATGACATCCGCGCGGCCAGATTGGCTTGACCCCGCGCCTGCAGCGACCGAGCAAGTCCTCCACGTCGATGTGGGGGGCTATGAGGGACCGCTCGATCTTCTGCTGGATCTGGCGCGGCGGCAGAAGGTAGACCTGTCGGCAGTTTCGGTACTTGCCCTAGCCGAGCAATATCTCAAGTTCATCGAAACGGTTCGTGAGAAGCGCATCGAAGTCGCCGCCGATTACCTCGTCATGGCCGCGTGGCTGGCCTATCTCAAAAGCCGCCTTATGGTACCGCAAGCGCCCTCCGACGACGAACCCTCCGGCGAGATGCTGGCCGCCTTGCTGCAGTTTCGTTTGAAACGCCTGGAAGCCATGCGAACTGCGTCGGCGCAACTGCTGGCGCGGCCCCGTCTGGGCATGCAGGTTCATGCAAGGGGCGAGCCCCAGCCGACACAAATTGTTCGCAAGAGCCGCTGGGAAGCGTCCCTTTACGACCTTCTCAAGGCCTACAGCACGCAGCGCGAAAAGGGCGTTACGACAGAGTACACCCCCGTCACCAGAACGGTCTGGTCCTTGCAGGAGGCCCGTGACATCCTCCAGCGGCTCATCGGCGACAGCTTCGATTGGGTGCCGCTCGACACTTATCTCCTCAGCTATTTGAGCACGCCGGCAGAACGCG
>DASYHX010000162.1:0-17564 GCA_035998065.1 Pseudorhizobium sp. | reverse complement strand
ACGCGGAAGAAGGTGAGCGCCAGTTCGCCGGTGTCGTCATGCAGGAAGACGCGGTAGGGCATGTTCGGCTTGCCGCGTGGCGGCGGCTGATGGCGATCGACGCGTCCCTCGATGGTGACAATGGCACCCTGGGATGCAAGCGCTATTCCGGGCCGGTTGCGGCGATCGATGATGGAGGCCGGCGCGTGGAAGAGCAGGTCCACTACCCGGCAGTCATCAGCATCCTCCCGTCCCGTCACGCGGGCAAGCAAATCCGCGAGTTTCGGACCGACGCCCGGAAGGCTGGCGACGGGCGAGAACAGGGGATCGAGAATGGCAGGACGCATGGCCGGCAAAATGCGATGGAAATTGCAGGCTTTGCAAGGTGACGAAGCGGAAATTGCGTCCTATATGAGCCTCGCCACACAAGGACTTCTTTCATGACCGGACTCTCGCGCTCCAGCGCGGATCTTTCACCTCGCCGCCGCCGTATCCTGTACCGCTGCTGGCATCGCGGCATCCGAGAAATGGACCTCGTCTTCGGACAGTTCGCCGAAGATGAAATTGGTCGCCTCTCGGATAGCGAGCTCGACGAGTTCGAGGCGATCATGGGAGAGGACGACCATGATCTGCATGCCTGGATCACCGGTGCAAAGCCGCTCCCCGATCATCTCCAGACAGAGCTGTTCGCTCGCATTTCCGCCTACCGGCCGGATTTCGATCCCGTCACGACGGCGAGCCTGAAGGCGAAGGCAGAGCAGTAAGAATGATCCCAGGGTTCGACGCGAAGAGGATTGTAGCGGCTACCGCACCGCTGACCATTGGCAATGTGCCGCCAGGCATGGAAGCGCTGCTGCTGGCGGAGATGGCACGGGCAGGGCAGCCGGTCGCCTATGTCATGTCCGACGGCCAACGAATGACAGACCTCGAGCAGATGCTCGGGTTCGTTGCGCCGGACCTTCCGGTGCTGACACTGCCGGGCTGGGACTGTCTCCCGTACGACCGCGTCTCGCCGAGCGCTGATGTCTCTGCGCGGAGACTTGCTGCGCTGTCAGGTCTGATTGCCCATGGGCGTAAGCCGCATGCGGCCATCGTGCTGGTCACCGTCAACGCGATGCTGCAGAAGATCGCGCCCTCAGAGGTGATCGAGAGCCTTGCTTTTTCGGCGAAATCCGGCGCGACCATTCGCATGGACGACATCGCAGCGCGGCTGGAGCGCAACGGATTCGAGCGCGTGCCGACGGTGCGTGAAGTCGGCGAATTCGCAGTCCGGGGCGGCATCCTTGATGTCTTCGTACCCGGTACGGAGGAGCCGGTGCGGCTCGACTTCTTCGGCGATACGCTGGAGACGATTCGTACCTTCGACCCCGCCAGCCAGCGTACGACGGGCCAGGCGCGATCCCTCGATCTCAATCCGATGAGCGAGGTTTCGCTGACGCCGGATACGATCAGCCGTTTCCGGAAAAACTATCTGGCGCTCTTTGGTGCCGCCAATCGGGATGATGCGCTTTATCAGGCCGTCTCGGAAGGACGCCGCTACGCTGGCATGGAGCATTGGCTCCCGCTCTTCTATGAGCGGCTCGAGACAGCATTCGATTACCTCAGCGGTTTCCGGATTGTCACCGACCACACGGCGCGTGAAGCTGCGAACGAGCGGTCGAAGCTCGTAACCGACTATTATGAATCACGGCGCGACAATGGCGGCACAGGCAAGGGTGCAGCGGCACAGGCCGCTCCCTATAAACCCGTCCCGCCCGGACAGCTCTACCTTGATGGAAATGGATTCGCCGCGGAACTCGATGCCGCGGCGGCGATCCGCCTCACGCCCTTCAACGAACACGATAACGAAAGTCGCCGCGTCATCGAATTGGACGCCCGTGTTGGGCCGCGCTGGGCCAAATCGCAGGCGGAAAGGGATGAGCGCGACGAACGCGTCAATGTGTTCGATCTCGCAGTAAAGCATATCGCCAAGAAGCGCGCCTCGGGTGCGAAGGTTCTGGTTACCGGCTGGTCCGCAGGTTCACTCGATCGCCTCCTACAGGTGCTCGAGGAGCGAGGGCTCGAACGCGTCAAGCATATCGAAAGCTTCGCGGAACTCGACAAGCTAAAGAAGGGTGAGGCGGCGGCGGCCGTGCTCAGCCTGGAGGGCGGGTTTGAGACCGATGGGATCGTCGTCATCGGTGAACAGGATATCCTTGGCGACCGCATGGTGCGCCGGGGCAAGCGGCGCAAACGCGGCGCGGACTTCATCTCCGAGATCTCCGGTCTTGACGAAGGTTCGCTGGTGGTCCACGCCGAACACGGCATCGGTCGCTTCGTCGGCCTCGTGACGATCGAAGCGGCGGGGGCACCGCGCGCCTGCCTCGAGCTGCATTACGCTGACGATGCCAAGCTCTTCCTGCCGGTGGAAAACATCGACCTTCTGTCGCGTTACGGGTCGGATGCCGCCGAGGCAACGCTCGACAAGCTCGGCGGCGGTGCCTGGCAGGCGAGGAAGGCCAAGCTCAAGAAGCGGCTTCTCGACATGGCGGATGGTCTGATCAGGGTGGCTGCGGGCCGTATCACGCGCCGTGCGCCTGTTCTGGCCGCACCCGATGGTCTCTACGACGAGTTTGCCGCGCGCTTCCCCTATGATGAAACGGAAGATCAGGCCAACGCGATCGATTCCGTTCGCGACGACCTTTCCGCTGGCAAGCCCATGGATCGGCTGGTCTGTGGCGATGTCGGCTTCGGCAAGACCGAGGTGGCGCTGCGCGCCGCCTTCCTTGCGGCGATGAATGGTGGTCAGGTTGCCGTGGTGGTGCCGACCACCCTCCTTGCGCGTCAGCACTTCAAGACGTTCCGTGACCGTTTCCGGGGCCTGCCGATCAAGGTGGCGCAGGCTTCCCGTCTGGTGCCGGCGAAGGAATTGAACCAGGTCAAGAAGGACCTTTCCGAAGGCAAGGTCGACATTGTGGTCGGCACTCACGCCTTGCTCGGCAGCGGCATCAACTTCGCCAACCTGAGCCTGCTCATCATCGATGAGGAGCAGCATTTCGGGGTGAAGCACAAGGAGCGCCTCAAGGAACTGAAGGCGGACGTCCACGTGCTGACGCTTTCGGCGACACCAATCCCGCGGACGCTGCAGTTGGCAATGACCGGCGTGCGTGAACTCTCGCTGATCACCACGCCACCCGTTGACCGTATGGCGGTGCGCACCTTCATCTCGCCCTTCGATCCCCTGGTGATCCGCGAGACGCTGATGCGCGAGCATTATCGCGGTGGCCAGAGCTTTTATGTCTGTCCCCGGTTGGCCGATCTTCCCGATGTGCAGGCGTTCCTGCAGTCAGATGTTCCGGAGCTTAAGGTTGCCGTCGCGCACGGTCAGATGGCGTCCGGAGAACTCGAAGACATCATGAACGCCTTCTACGACGGCAAGTATGATGTGCTCCTGTCGACAACCATTGTGGAGTCAGGCCTCGACGTGCCGACAGCGAACACGCTGATCGTGCACCGTGCCGACATGTTTGGCCTGGCGCAACTCTACCAGCTGCGCGGCCGCGTCGGACGCTCGAAGGTGCGCGCTTTCGCGCTGTTCACCCTGCCGGTTAACAAGCAGTTGACACAGACGGCCGAGCGGCGGCTGAAGGTGCTGCAATCTCTCGACACGCTGGGAGCGGGCTTCCAGCTCGCCAGCCACGACCTCGACATCCGAGGGGCGGGGAACCTGCTCGGCGAGGAGCAGTCCGGACATATCAAGGAGGTCGGCTTCGAGCTCTATCAGCAGATGCTGGAGGAGGCCGTTGCCGAGGTGCGCGGCGACGACGAGATCACCGATACGGGCTGGTCGCCGCAGATCTCGGTTGGCATCACCGTGATGATTCCCGAAGACTACGTGCCGGACCTGCATCTGCGCATGAGCCTCTACCGCCGTCTCGGCGAACTAAAAGACCTGTCGGAAATCGATGGCTTGGGCGCCGAGATGATCGACCGCTTCGGACCGCTGCCGGTCGAGGTGCAGAACCTGCTGAAGGTCGTTTACGTCAAGTCGCTCTGCCGGGTGGCAAACGTCGAGAAGCTGGATGCGGGGCCGAAGGGGATCGTGGTCACTTTCCGCGACAAGCAGTTCCCCAATCCGGCGGCGCTTGTACATTACATTGCCAAACAGGGCACGATGGCCAAGATCCGCCCCGACCAGAGCGTCTTCCTGACGCGCGATCTTCCGACGCCGGAAAAGCGGCTGACGGTCGCTGCGCAGGTGATGAAGCAGTTTGCAGAGTTGGCGAAGCAGCCGACCTGATCAGCGCTCCGGCTCCACCTCGGCTGTGGCCATGGCGCTGGCCTGGGGGTCTGCGACCACCGCTGGTGGCAGCGGGACGCCGCGGACCCGTTCGCGGGCGAGCGTCAGCAGTCCCGAGCCGATGATCAAAATGATGCCAATGATCATCGCCAAGTCGATCGCGTCTCCAAAGATCAGGTAGCCAAACAGCACGGCCCACAGCATCTGGCTGTACTGAGTCGGACCCACCACGGCCGCAGGAGCGTAGGCCGTTGCCCGCATCAGCAGGATCGTCGCCAGCGCCGCCAGCAGCCCATAGCCCCCCAACATCAGCCATTGCGCAGATGTCGGCCACTGGAACCCCGGGATCGCCAGCAGCCCGCACAGGACCAGCGAGCCGACGATCCCCGCCCCGTATAATGAAATCCCTTTTTCCCGAGGACTTACCGCGCGATAGACCACGATGGAGATGGCGCCGCTCAAGCCCGCGATGACTGCTCCGGCGTGTCCGATCGATAGCTCCCGAAAGCCGGGTCGCAGGACGACAAGCACCCCGAGGAAGCCAATCACGACCGCGCTCCAGCGCCGGATGCCGACCTCCTCCCTCAGAAAGACCACGGACATGATGGTGACGAAGGAGGGTAGGAGAAAAATCAGGGCAAAGGCTTCTGCCATGGAGAGGTGGGTGAAGGCGGTAACGCTGGCGATCGTGCCAGCCGCGGCAGAAAGGGACCGCAGTAGCCAGAGCGGGCGGCTGCTGGTGCGTACCATGTCCAGCAACCGATCCTCGCGTTTCATCACGAACGGGAGCGCTGCCAAGCCGAACACGGCGCCGAGGAACGACATCTCATAGGCGCTGAGCGCACCCTCAAGCAGTTTGACGCTCGCGTCACTGAATGAGAAGGCCGCGAAAGCGGCGAAGGCGAACAGGACGCCTCTGAGCGTTTGATCCAAAGGCATCTGCGGTGACCGGTTAGATCATGCCCTTGCGGGCTTCAGCCTTCATTCGCGCAATGTCGCGCAGTGCATTAACCAGCACATCCGGTGGCTGGGCGCCACTTACGGCATACTGACCGTCGAAAATCAGGAACGGCACCCCGTTTACGCCCATCTTCTGAGCCGCATCGATCTCGGCAAGCACGGTGTCCTTGTCTGCATCGGAACTAAGCAGACTGGCGATCAACGCAGGATCGAGGCCGGATCGCTCGGCGACACCAAGTAGGACGTGATGATCGGCGACATTTCCCCCGTCCTCGAAATGCGCCTTGAACAGTCCGGTGGCGACACGGTCCTGGGTCTCCTGTCCTTCGATACGAGCCCAATGCAGCAGGCGGTGCGCGTCCAAGGTGTTGGCACGGACCTTTATGTCCTCGAAGCGGAAGTCAACGCCAACTTCTCGGCCCTGTTCGCGCAAGTTGTCCTGCATCTGATCCAGCCGCTCCGCACTTCCGAACTTGGAGACGAGGTGTGCACGATAATCGCTACCCTCGGTGGTCGCATCTGGATCCAACTGGTAGGGCCGCCAGTTGACATTTATGCCCACGTCGTCCTGGACCTCTGCAATAGCCAGTTCCAGCCGCGCCTTGCCGAGATAGCACCAGGGGCAGACGACATCGGACACGACATCGATGGTTACGCGTTCCATGGCCGCGTCCTTTCTCAAATAGGCATTTGTCCGTGTGGCTCGTTCAGTCCTGCGCCCGCTTGTCGAACCAGACGGGCAACTGGTAGCCGTAAAGAGGTGTCTTGTCCGGATAGCCGATGTAACTGCGCCGCGCCACCCATTGTTCCGGCACATGGTAGAGTGGCACGAGGTAGTGGCCGGAGATCAACAGACGGTCGTACGCCCGCACGGCTGCCTCGAAATCCTCGCGGCTGCGGGCGCTCAGCATGGCGTCAATCGCGCGATCGATGGCGGGATCGGCGACGCCTGCGAAATTGTTGCTTCCTGCGCGATCGCGCGAGAGCGAGCCCCATCGGCCGACTTGTTCGATTCCGGGCGACAGCGAAGATGGATAGGATTTGATGATCACATCGTAGTCGAAGTTGGCGGACCGCGACTGATACTGAGCGTCATCAACGGTACGTATGGTGACATCGACGCCGATCATTCTCAGGGTCCGCTGATACGCGATTGCGAGCTTCTCCTGATCCTGCGTTTGGGTCATGATCTCGAACCGTAGCGGATACCCGTTCTCGCTCAACATCCTGCCGTTCTTGATGGTATAGCCGCCTTCCTTCATCAGCTCGACGACGCGGCGCAGGATCTTGCGGTCGCCGCCGGATCCATCAGTCTGCGGGAGGCGGTAGCTGCCATCAATCATGGCCGGATCCAGATCGTCACTTGCTGCGTCCAATATGGCTATTTCACGCGCGTCAGCAGGTTTGCCCAGAGCGGAGAGGGAGGAGTTCTGCCAGAAACTCTCTGTCCTGGTGTAAGCACCTTCGAAGAGGTTCTTATTCGCCCACTCGAAATCGAATGCGAGGGCAAGAGCTTCGCGCACGTGATGGTTGGCGAAGATCTGCCGCCGGGTGTTGAAGACGAAGCCGAGCATGCCAGTTGGCAGTTCGGGTCGGAAGATGTCCTTCACGACCGCACCATTCTGAACGTCGGGAAAATCATAGGCCCTTGCCCAGTGTGTGGGACTTCCGTCCGGGTATATGTCGACCACGCCCTTTTTGAAGGCTTCGAAAAGGGTATTGTCTTGCAGGAAGTACTCGACTGAGATCTGGTCGTAGTTGTCGAAGCCGACTTTGGCCGGGATGTTCTTGCCCCAATAGTTCGGATCACGCTCGAACACGATACGCTCTCCCGGCCTGACGGACTTCACCAGGTAAGGCCCAGATCCGATCGGCACCGCCAGTGAGGACTGGTCGAATGTCTGTGGATTGATGGCGTGCTTGGGCAAAATTGGCGTGGCGGCGGCTAGGATCAGCGGAAATTCGCGGTCTGACTTTTCGTTGAACGTGAACCTGACGCTGTGCTCGCCCACCTTCTCCACCTTCTCGACAGGTGTCAGCCGGCCGCTGAAGGGTGTGCGGCCCTTGTCTCGCAGCAACTCCATGGTGAAGATTACATCTTCAGGGGTGACCGACATGCCATCCGACCACTTCGCCTTCGGATCGAGATCGAACTGGATGAAGCTTCGCTCCTCGTCCATCTCCACGGTTCGAGCCAGCAATCCGTAGAGCGTAAAGGGCTCGTCGGCCGAGCGTTGCATCAGAGGCTCGAAAACCAGATGGCCGAACTGTGGATCCCACAAGCCCCTGGCTGTCGTGCGCATGCTCTTCAAGATGAAGGGGTTGAGGCTGTCGAAGGTGCCCACCACGCCATAGCGGACGCTGCCGCCCTTCTTCACATCCGGCTTCACATAGGGGAAGTGCGCATAGCTCGCCGGCAGCGCAGGCTCGCCGTGCATGGCAATTCCGTGGTGCGGTTCGGCTAGAGCGGGGCTCGACAAAGCCGCCATGAGAAGAAAGGGGAGGAGGCGTCGCATGAGCGGGTCCTTCGGGCTCGACCAACGTGATTCGCCGCAAGTTACCCCAAGCGCTACCGCTGACCAACCGGTGTAGCTACCTCCAGCCGCCGCTGTCGTTAAGCCTCGATCAAAAAATCGTCAAACCGGGACTGGATATCGCAGCACTGCCGATGTAACAGGTGGGCGAGGACGTGGGTCATTCAATTGCCTCAATTCGCCGACAGGTGGAGCGCAGTAGGATATCCGAGGGACGGTTGGAACCGTACCCGAACGGATTTCAGGAGACGGATTTCGTTATGATACTTAAGGCTAACAACGCTCTGCGGACGGCAATGTCCGCACTGGCACTATCTTTGGCGGCTGCGTCTGCGCCGACCGCAACCTTTGCGCAGGGCGCTCCGGCAGCTGGCGGTCCAGGCACACCTCCGCTTGGCTGGTTCAAGACTTGCACCAAGCAGGACGACAGCGATCTGTGCGTCGTGCAGAACGTAAACCTTGCACAAAATGGCCAGCTGATTACCGCCGTTGGCCTGATCACGGTCGAAGGCAAGGTCAACCGCAAGATCCTCCAGGTCTCCGTTCCGACCGCACGGCTGATCCCGCCGGGCATCACCATGCAGATCGATGGTGGCAAGGGCGAGAAGCTGGATTACGCCGTATGCCTTCCCGATAAGTGCACGGCTGAAGCTCCTCTCACGGACGCGATGATCGCCAGCCTCAAGAAGGGCGGCGAGGTCGTCTTCACATCGATCAACTTCCGCCGCGCACCGAACCCGATCAAGATTTCACTAAACGGCTTCACCGGCGCGTTCGATGGCGAGCCGATCTCGCAGTCGCAGTTGGCCGAAAGCCAGCGCAGCTTGCAGGAAGGCATGCAAAAGAAGGCCGAAGAAGCGCGCAAGAAGCTCGAAGACGCGCAGAACGCTGCCAAGCAGGGCCAGTAACCTCGCGCCGATAAGATCGGCTTCGTCAAAAAAGCGCCGGTGGTGATCACCGGCGCTTTTTCGTATCAGTGGGCTAAGATCATCTTCGGCGTCAGTCGCCCTGACGGACCGGTATCGAAGATCTGGTAAACCTGCGGATTGCGTAATGGCATTTCGCTGCCGTCATGCTCCAGGTTCTGCTCCGAAACGTAGGCGACATATTCGGTTTCATCGTTTTCGGCGAGCAGATGGTAAAACGGTTGGTCCTTGCTCGGACGGATCTCGGCGGGGATGGCATTCCACCACTCCTCAGAGTTCGCGAACTCCGGATCCACATCGAACACGACTCCACGGAACGGGAAGACCTTGTGACGGACGACTTCCCCGATGGTGAACTTTGCGTTTCGTTGCTTCATGGTGCGACTTCCTTTCGCATCCTGATGTGGGAATAAATGCACGATACATCAAGAGCATAATGCGATGGCGCCTACCACGTTCCTCCGCCATCGCGCTTGTGAACGAGTGTTGATCGAAACATCGACCCTTTGCGTCGCAGAAACGAAAACGGCGGCCCGAGGTAGCCGCCGTCTTCTTTAATTGGTACCGCTGCCGTTAAGCGGAGTAGTACATGTCGAACTCGACCGGGTGCGGCGTCATTTCGTAACGCATGACTTCGGTCATCTTCAGTTCGATGTACGCATCGATCTGATCGTCGTCGAAGACGCCGCCGGCGGTGAGGAACTTGCGATCCTTGTCGAGGCTCTCCAACGCTTCGCGCAACGATCCGCAAACCGTCGGGATCTTCTTCAGTTCCTTCGGCGGAAGATCATAGAGGTCCTTGTCCATGGCTTTGCCCGGGTGGATCTTGTTCTTGATCCCGTCGAGGCCAGCCATCAGCATGGCTGCGAAGCCGAGATAGGGATTGGCAGTCGGATCCGGGAAGCGGACTTCAACCCGCTTGGACTTCGGGCCCGACCCGAACGGAATGCGGCAGGAAGCCGAGCGGTTGCGGGCTGAGTAGGCCAGCAGAACCGGGGCTTCATAGCCGGGGACGAGACGCTTGTAAGAGTTCGTCGAGGGGTTGGTGAAGGCGTTGATTGCCTTGGCGTGTTTGATGATGCCGCCGATATAGAACAGGCAGCTTTCGGACAGGCCTGCGTATTCGTCACCTGCAAAGGTCGGCTTGCCATCTTTCCAGATCGACTGGTGCACGTGCATGCCCGAGCCATTGTCGCCGAAGATCGGCTTCGGCATGAAGGTTGCCGTCTTGCCATAGGCGTTGGCCACCTGATGCACGACGTACTTGTAGATCTGCATCTTGTCGGCGTTGCGCACCAGCGTGTCGAACTTGACGCCCAGTTCGTGCTGAGCTGCCGCTACTTCGTGGTGGTGCTTTTCGACAACGAGACCCATCTCGGTCAAGACGGTCAGCATTTCGGAGCGCATGTCCTGGAGGCTGTCGACCGGAGGAACCGGAAAATAGCCGCCCTTGACGCGCGGACGGTGGCCGAGGTTGCCCGTTTCGTAATCGGTATCGTCGTTCGACGGCAGTTCCGAGGAGTCGAGTTTGAAGCCAGTGTTATAGGGGTCGGCCTTGTACTTGACGTCGTCGAATACAAAGAATTCCGGCTCGGGTCCGACGTAGACGGTATCACCGATGCCGGAGGCCTTCAGATAAGCTTCGGCCTTCTTGGCCGTGCCACGCGGGTCGCGGTTGTAGGATTCGCCCGAGATCGGGTCGAGGATGTCGCAGAAAACCACCATGGTGGACTGTGCAAAGAAGGGGTCCATATGGACGGTCGCCGGATCAGGCATCAGAACCATGTCGGACTCGTTGATAGCCTTCCAGCCGGCGATGGAGGAGCCGTCGAACATGACGCCATCGGCGAACATATCCTCATCGACGGCTGCGACGTCCATCGTCACATGCTGTAGCTTCCCCCTCGGATCCGTAAAGCGCAGGTCCACGAACTTGACGTCGTTTTCCTTGATTTGCTTCATGATTTCACTTGCGGTCGTCATATAAGTCTTCCTTGAATGAGATGACGAATTGCACCTGCCGCGGAGCGGCGGGTAACGTTAGATCGCGTCCACACCGGTTTCGCCGGTACGAATGCGGATGACCTCTTCAACGTTCGATACGAAGATCTTGCCGTCACCGATGCGGCCGGTCTGGGCCGCATTGCGGATGGCGTCGATGACAGCGTCGACGTTCTCGTCGGCAAGAACCACTTCGACCTTCACTTTGGGCAGGAAGTCGACAACGTATTCCGCACCACGATAGAGCTCTGTGTGGCCCTTCTGGCGCCCGAAGCCCTTCGCCTCCGTCACAGTGATGCCTTGCAAGCCAACCTCCTGGAGGGCTTCCTTCACCTCATCCAGCTTGAACGGCTTGATAATGGCTTCGATCTTTTTCATGAGAAACAATCTCTCCCCTGACGCAGCCGTGAACCGGCTCGCCATACTAATGCAGGTATCGTGCCAGTCTGAAAAGCCGCTTTGACAAATAATAGGCAGAAATTCGCTTCCAGCGCGTAAAGGCCTGCTTCAACTGTGCCCCGGAAGCGGCTGCAAAGCCTCTCTTTTGAGCGCTCTCTTTGATCGTATGCCAATGCATACGTCTTGAAGAGCGGCCACGCCCGCGTTATTGCCAATTCTGTATGCATTTGCACATTTTGTGGTCACCAATGCTGCTGCACGCAAGCTTGTTATTCCGCTGGCTTTGGGTTCAATAGCGGAATGAACATGGACCTGAAGACCCTCCTGCTAACGCCTGAGGAAATGGCCGCTGCGGATCGTGCCGCGGCTCAATCTGGCATCGATTCCTACGGCTTGATGGAGAAGGCGGGACAGGCCGTTGCAGCCGCTGCGCTCCGGCATTACCCACAGACACTGCGCTTCGTGGTGCTTTGCGGCCCTGGCAACAATGGCGGTGACGGGTATGTGGCAGCGCGGGTGCTGAGCGCGTCGGGTGCCCGCGTGGCCCTCTTCGCTTTTGGAGATCCGACGCAGCTCACTGGCGATGCACGGCGTGCCTACGATCGAATTGAATCTCCTCCACGCCCCCTGCCGGAACTAGAGTTGCTTGAGGGCGACACCGTCATCGACGCCATGTTCGGCGCAGGTCTGGCAAGGCGGGTTCCGGTTGAAGTTCAGCAGGTGATGGAACAAACCGCGCTGGCGGGGTTGCCGGTGATCGCCGTTGATCTGCCGTCCGGACTGTGCGGTCGCCGCGGCATTCCCCTGGGAAAGGCATTTCAGGCTGCACACACCGTCACGTTCATGGCGCGCAAGCCGGGGCATCTCCTGATGCCGGGACGGTCGCTCTGCGGTGACATCGAGGTTGTCGACATCGGCATACCGTCCCGCATCATCCGCGGCGCCGCCGGGAAGATCAAAGCCAACCACCCCATCCTGTGGCAGCATCAGCTTGCTCTCCCGGATGCCCAATCACACAAGTACCGCCGTGGCCATCTCGCCGTCTTTTCCGGCGGAGCGTCGCATACGGGCGCAGCAAGATTGTCCGCTACGGCGGGCCTTGCCGCGGGTGCCGGCCTGGTGACGGTCGCATCGCCGAAGGAGGCCATGCCCATCAATGCCGGTCACCTGACGGCGGGGATGCTGCGCGAGATGGAGACGAGCGAGGACGTCGGTAAATGGCTTTCAAGCGGCAAGCTGTCAGCATTCGTTCTCGGGCCTGGCTTCGGAATAGGGGAGAAGGCACGCGAATTTGTGCTGGCCCTGAAAGGGCGCCCCCTGGTTCTGGACGCTGACGGCATAACTTCATTCAAGGACCACCATCAGCAACTCTTCGATGCCTACCGCGGGGATGTGCGCCTTGTGCTGACCCCGCATGAAGGGGAGTTCGCCCGGCTTTTTCCGGCGGTTGGGGAGAATGAGGATCTCGGCAAGGTGGAGAAGGCGCTTTTGGCTGCCAGGTCATCCAATTCCGTGATTGTCTACAAGGGCGCCGACACGGTGATTGCCGCTCCGGATGGGCGTGCGTTCATCAACGAGAATGGGCCGCCCACGCTGGCAACGGCCGGTTCCGGAGACGTGCTTGCCGGGATCGTTGGCGCGCTGCTAGCCAATGGTACGCCAGCCTTCGAAGCTGCGGCGGCTGGCGTGTATCTCCACGGAGAAGCAGCATTGGAGGCAGGCGAGGGTATGACCGCCGAGACCCTTGTCCGGCACATCACGCCGCACGTCAGGCATTGATCAGCCGTCGATCATTGCCTGCAGGGCCATAGCGCCCTGCGGCGCATTCACCTTGCCCTCATGGATAAAGAAGGCATACACGTCGCGCGGCTGGCGCTTGGGCTGCCGGTCCGGATCGATCGGCGGGAGGTTATCGGGTACACCGCCCTCGGCCCAGGTTTCCAGCCGCCCTTTCCAAACGTCTAGCTCACTTTCGGGATAGCAGGTGGCAACGTCGTCGGACCCCTTCTGCAGCCGCGCATAAACCAAGTCTGCCGTGACGTCTGCGATCATGGGGTAGTCATGATGTTCGGCGCAGACCGGAGCGACGTTGTGCTTAGCCAGCAGGTGGACGAATTCTGGCACCTTGAAGCTGTCGTGACGCACTTCGACGACGTGCTTCAGTTGCAGGCCCTCCACGGTCTTCGGCAGAAGGTTCAGGAAGGCTTCAAAATCATCCGGCTCGAACTTCTTCGTCGGCGCGAACTGCCAGAGGATGGGCCCCAGATGCGGCCCCAGCTCCGTCAGTCCCTGCGCGAAGAACCTTTCGATCGACTCTCCGGCGTCGGCAAGAACCTTCCGGTTCGTGGTGAACCGGCTTGCCTTCAACGAAAAGATGAAGCCTTCCGGCACCTCGGATGCCCATTTGGCGAACGTCTCCGGCTTCTGCGAACCGTAATAGGTGCCGTTGACCTCGATGACTTTGAGCTTGCCGGCGGCATATTCGAGCTGCCTCTTCTTTTTGAGCGTATCCGGATAGAAGCTCCCCTCCCAAGGCTCGAAGGTCCAGCCGCCGATACCGACGCGAATGTTGCTGCGACTGGTCATATATCCCCTCCGACTGCCGCTATTCGGCTGCTTCCACCGCCCGGGCGGGACGACGTTCCAAGAGTTCCTTGAGGAAGTGCCCGGTATAGGAGCGCTTCTCCTTGACGACCTGCTCCGGCGGGCCGACCGCGACGACTTCGCCGCCACCGGTGCCTCCTTCAGGTCCGATGTCGATGATCCAGTCTGCAGTCTTGATGACCTCGAGATTGTGCTCGATCACCACCACCGAGTTGCCTTGCTCCACCAGTTCATGAAGCATTTCCAGGAGCTTGGAGACGTCGTGGAAATGCAGCCCGGTCGTAGGTTCGTCGAGGATATAGAGGGTTCGACCCGTCGAGCGCTTGGAGAGCTCCTTGGCCAGCTTGACGCGTTGCGCCTCGCCACCCGACAGCGTGTTCGCCTGTTGGCCGACCTTAATGTAGCCGAGGCCCACGTTGAAAAGCGCCTGAAGCTTGTCGCGCACTGCCGGCACGGCCGAGAAAAACTCGACACCTTCCTCCACCGTCATGTCGAGGACATCGGCGATAGACTTGCCCTTGAAGTGCACATCCAGCGTTTCACGGTTGTAGCGCTTGCCGTGGCAGACGTCGCAGGTGACGTAGACGTCCGGCAGGAAGTGCATCTCGATCTTGATGACGCCATCGCCTTGGCAGGCTTCGCAGCGGCCGCCCTTTACGTTGAACGAGAAGCGCCCCGGCGCATATCCGCGCGCCTTGGCTTCCGGCAAACCGGCAAACCAGTCACGGATCGGCGTGAAGGCGCCGGTATAGGTCGCCGGGTTGGATCGCGGCGTCCGACCGATCGGCGACTGATCGATGTCGATCACCTTGTCGATGTGCTCGAAGCCGTCGATACGGTCATGCTCGGCCGGGATCTCACGCGCACCCATGACCCGGCGTGCAGCTGCCTTGTAGAGAGTCTCGATCAGGAAGGTCGACTTGCCCCCGCCAGACACACCAGTGACCGCTGTAAACACACCGAGAGGCACCGCAGCCGTGACATTCTTTAGATTGTTGCCGCGGGCGCCGACGACCTTAATCTCCTTGCCCTTTTTCGGCTTGCGCCGGTCGGAGGGAACGGTCACACCCAACTCGCCAGAAAGGTATTTCCCAGTGAGCGAACTCGGGTTCGCCATGACCTCCTGCGGGCTGCCTTCGGCGACGACTTCACCGCCATGGATACCCGCAGCAGGGCCAATATCGACCACGTAGTCGGCAGTGAGGATGGCGTCCTCGTCATGCTCCACGACGATAACGGTGTTGCCGATATCGCGCAGGTGCTTCAGCGTGTCGAGCAGCCGGGCGTTGTCTCGCTGGTGGAGACCGATTGACGGTTCATCGAGCACGTAGAGAACGCCGGTGAGGCCCGAGCCGATCTGCGAGGCCAAGCGGATGCGCTGGCTTTCTCCGCCGGACAGCGTGCCGGAATTGCGCGACAGCGACAGGTAGTCCAGACCCACGTCGTTGAGGAAACGCAGCCGTTCGCGGATCTCCTTGAGAATGCGTACCGCGATCTCGTTCTGCTTGGCATTCAACTGTTCTGGCAGCGCCTCGAACCAATCGCGGGCGACCTTGATCGACATGTCGGTGACTTGGCCGATATGCAGCTTGTTGACCTTCACCGCCAATGCTTCCGGCTTCAAACGGAAACCATTGCACGCCGGGCAGGGGGCAGCCGACATGTAGCGTTCAATCTCCTCGCGGGCCCAGGCGCTGTCGGTTTCCTTCCAGCGACGCTCGAGGTTCGGCACGATGCCTTCGAAGGTCTTGCTCGTCTTATAGGATCGGGCACCGTCGGCGTAATGAAACTCGACCTTCTCTTTCGTGCCGTGCAGGATGGCGGCCTGTGCCTCGTTCGAGAGTTCGGACCAGCGGCTGGAGAGTTTGAAGTCGTAGACCTTGCCGAGCCCTTCCAGCGTTTGGTTGTAATAGGGAGACGCCGACTTCGCCCATGGTGCAATGGCGCCGTCTCGCAGTGTCCGGTTCGGTTCCGGCACGATCAGTGCCGCGTCGATCTTCTGCTGGAAGCCGAGGCCGTCACAGGTCGGGCAGGCGCCGAAGGGATTGTTAAACGAGAAAAGCCTCGGCTCGATCTCGGAAATGGTAAAGCCGGAGACAGGGCAGGCGAATTTCTCCGAAAACAGAACACGCTCATGCGTTTCGTTCAGCGACTTGTTTGCCGAGCCGCCGGCGGCTGTCTCCGATGCGGGCAGGGGCTTGTCGGCAAACTCCGCCACCGCCAGTCCGTCCGCCAGCTTCAACGACGTCTCGAGGCTGTCCGCGAGACGTGCGCCGATATCCGGGCGGACGACCAGGCGGTCGACCACGACGTCGATGTCGTGCTTGTACTTCTTGTCGAGCGCCGGCACATCGGCGATCTCATAGAACTGGCCGTCCACCTTGACGCGCTGGAAGCCCTTCTTCATCAGTTCGGCAAGTTCTTTTTTATATTCGCCTTTGCGGCCGCGGATCATCGGCGCGAGGATGTAGAGACGCGTCCCTTCCTCGTACGCCAGAATGCGATCGACCATCTGGCTGACCGTCTGGCTTTCGATCGGCAGCCCGGTCGCAGGCGAATAGGGCACACCCACCCGTGCAAACAAGAGGCGCATGTAGTCGTAGATCTCGGTAACCGTTCCCACCGTCGAGCGCGGATTGCGCGAAGTCGTCTTCTGCTCGATCGAGATCGCCGGCGACAGGCCCTCTATCTGATCGACATCCGGCTTCTGCATCATCTCCAGGAACTGGCGCGCATAGGCGGAAAGGCTTTCGACGTAGCGGCGCTGGCCCTCGGCGTAAATAGTATCGAAGGCAAGGGACGATTTACCGGACCCGGAAAGGCCGGTCATGACGATCAGCGAGTTGCGCGGCAAATCGAGATCAATACCCTTCAAGTTGTGCTCGCGCGCACCACGGATGGAGATCGTCTTAAGTTCGCTCATAAATCTGCTCGATGGGGAGGACGGATGCTCTTATGTAGTGAATGAAGTGGCGGTGTGAAGGCAGAATGACTGTCTGCTGACACGGAATGTGAGTCGCTTGACACAATGATAGATGATAAATAGAACAAATAAAGAACAAAAAACGCTGTGGATTGCTGAGCGGTAGATGCCAACGCTGCGTGCTTATGGTCTAAGCTGCTCTACTTTAGGAATTAGGCCGCTTCCGAGGCGGCGGACAGGGTGAAAACATGGCTGGAAGCGTCAACAAGGTAATTTTGGTCGGTAACGTCGGCGCTGATCCCGAGATCCGACGCACACAGGATGGCCGCCCGATCGCCAACCTGCGCATCGCGACGTCGGAAAGCTGGCGTGACCGCAACAGCGGCGAGCGGAAGGAAAAAACCGAATGGCATACGGTGGTGGTCTTCAACGAAGGTCTCTGCAAGGTCGTGGAGCAGTACGTGAAGAAGGGCGCCAAGCTCTACATCGAGGGCGCGTTGCAGACCCGCAAGTGGCAGGACCAGAACGGCAATGACCGTTATTCGACCGAGGTCGTGCTGCAGGGCTTCAATTCGACCCTGACCATGCTCGATGGACGTGGCGGTGAAGGCGGCGGGCAGGGCGGCTACGGCGGTGGTGGTGGCGGTCGCGTCAGCGGCGGAAACGATTACGGCGGTGGCAACTTCGGCGACGATTACGACCGCCCTGCGTCCGGCGGCAGCCGTGGAGGCCAAGGTGGCGGCCAGGGCGGCGGCTTCTCCCGCGACCTCGACGACGACATCCCGTTTTGACGAGAGGGCGCTTCGGCGCCCCTCTTATTCGCAAATGACTACTGGCCGAGATCAGCCCGCGGCAAAGGCGGCCTTGATCCCATCCACGACGAACTGCACCGAGAGCGCCGCAAGGATGACACCGAGGAGACGGGTGAGGATCGCCCGCCCGGTGACACCGAGGAAGCG
>DASYHX010000150.1:0-1958 GCA_035998065.1 Pseudorhizobium sp. | reverse complement strand
GACATCATAGACATAGGCCCGCACGCGGTCGCCATAGCGCATGGCTTCGCGCGGGATCATCTCGTCGCGGCGGATGATGCCTTCGCCGCGGCCAAGGTCGACGATCACGTTGCCATATTCTACGCGCTTGACGGTGCCGTTAACGATTTCGCCCACGCGGTCCTTGAACTCGTCGAACTGGCGATCGCGTTCCGCTTCGCGAACCTTCTGTACGATCACCTGCTTGGCGGATTGTGCGGCAATCCGGCCAAAGTCCATCGGTGGCAAGGGGTCGGCGATAAAGTCACCGATCTTTGCATCGGGATTACGATCGCGAGCAAGTTCGAGCGGGATCTGCGTCCCGTAATCCTCGGCCTGTTCGACCACCTCGAGAAGACGCTGAAGGCGAATCTCGCCGGTCTTCGAGTTGATGTCGGCGCGAACATTCGTTTCAGAGCCGTAACGGGAGCGGGCGGCCTTCTGGATAGCGTCAGCCATCGCAGCCAGCACGATCTCACGGTCGATGACCTTTTCACGTGCCACTGCGTCTGCAATTTGCAGAAGCTCAAGCCGATTTGCACTCACTGCCATGGTCGTTCGTCTCCGTCAGTCGAAAGGTTTCCGGCCGTTATGCCGGTATTCGTAGCTATTCGTCTTCGCCGTTTTCGGCGTTTTGATTGGCCGCCTGGGTTTTAGCCAGCTTGTCGGCGCGCAACGCGTCACGGATCAAATCGTCCGTCAGGATCAGTTTGGCTTCAGCGAGCGCCGAGAACGGGATCGTTACACTTGGTGCCTCGCCATAGGCTACCTGGTCGCGCTCGATCGTGAAGCTCTCGTCATTCGTCTCGACGATCTTGCCGCGGAACCGCTTGCGGTTGTCGATCATGATCGAGGTCTCGCACTTCAAAAGATGCCCCTGCCAGCGCACAAAATCTGACTTGCGCACCATCGGCCGGTCGATGCCCGGCGAGGACACCTCAAGATGATACGCCTTATCGATCGGATCTTCCACATCGAGAACAGGTGAAATAGCCGTGGAGATCGCTTCACAGCCTTCGACATCCATGCTCCCGTCGGTGCGCTCGGCCATGATCTGCAGCGTCAGCCCGTTCTGGTTCATCAGCCGCACGCGCACGAGACGGTAATCCATGGACGCGATCACAGGCTCGATGATCTCGGCAACCCGAAGATCAAGGCCTGTCTCAACAATGACGCGCTGCTCTTGTTCGATCTGCGACATAGGTCTTTCCAAAGTTGGCCTCAGTAAGGCCCCTGCCTGTGTCGATCGCCTAACAAAAAAGAGCGGGTCCCGGTCAGGCCCCACTCTTCATCAAACGATCAAGAATATGAGGTGCATATACGCGCTCAGCCCGGCGATTGCAAGAGTCGGGTGAAGGAGGTCGTGCACTGGCCTCTGCAGACAGAAGCTCTATAATCTTGCGATCATCCGCAGCCGAGTGAGAATTCGCGTGGCAGATCCGCAATCGACGTTCGCGCCACTACGCCACCAGACCTACCGCAACATGTGGTTGGCGAGCATGGCCTCCAACCTCGGCGGCCTCATCCAGGCTGTGGGTGCCGCCTGGATGATGACGTCGTTGACGAGCTCTGAGAACTTGATTGCGCTGGTTCAGGCGTCGACGGCGCTTCCTATCATGATGTTCTCAGTCATTTCCGGGGCACTGGCAGACAGCTTCGACAGGCGAAAGGTTATGCTCACCGCCCAGTTCCTGATGCTTACCGCATCGCTTCTGCTTGCCCTCTTTGCGTGGTTGGATTGGCTGACGCCTTGGATGCTGCTGGCCTTTACTTTCGTGATTGGGTCAGGAACCGCCCTTCACAATCCATCCTGGCAAGCCTCGGTCGGAGACGTCATACCAAGGACGGATCTTCCTGCCGCGGTTTCCTTGAATAGTGCCGGCTTTAACATCACCCGCAGCCTCGGCCCGGCCATCGGCGGCGTCATCGTGGCAGCGGCG
>DASYHX010000191.1:0-1983 GCA_035998065.1 Pseudorhizobium sp. | reverse complement strand
GTTGAACATCATTGCAGGACAATGTCCCACACCTCCCAGAAACCCACGCCCTTGGTGTCGCCAGGCGCACTGTCAAATGCATGGCGATAGAGCGGCTGGCCTCGATACGCCCACTGCCTCGTGAAATCGTGGCGCTCTACGACGGTGAAGTGTCCCACTGGCTGGGCAGCTTCGATAGCAAGCAGCGGCGGCCACTCGGCTTGGCACTGGCCATAACAAATCGGTTTGCCCTCCCACTCTTCTGCCAAGGCGTAGAGCGTCATTCCATCTCGGTCGACAAGCATCTGCCGAACAAGTACCGCCGGTCGTGCCGAGGCGACGAGGACGGGATTATCGATGGCAGGAACAAATCGGACTTCGGGCATGCTGGATTGTGCTAGGGCTCCCGTCGTGGTGCACGCCAGTATCAAGGCGACTTTGATCATCTGGTCCTCCTCTCAAGTTCCAGAAGTGGTATGGTGACCGTCTGAGAAGCCCGCGCATCCCCCGATTGGGGGAGTTGATCCCTGCGATCTTCGAACAGACGACTCCGGCCGCACGTGTGCGTCAGTCACAGCCAACTTGATCATGGCCCGCCTGGTCCATGATAGAGCTGCAGAAATCTGCTCTCGGGCCCGGGCGTTCTGCAATTGGCGAACCGCCCCAGAGCACAAGATCGGTCTCTTTCTTGAACGTGGGGAGGTCGGCGCCAGCCTTCCGGAAGGTAACGCCCAATCTGCGCGTAGCTGCGCCCACCGCGATCGACTCCCTGATCTCCTCCTCTGAAGCCCCGTATAGGAGTGCTGACGCCGCGTGGAAGTAAGCGCATGACGGGCAGTCCCCTTGCGTTGCAACGGCAACGCCGATCAGCTCCCTGGTCTTGGCATCCATCTTGATATCCGGATTCAGCTGCAGCAGCTTGAGTGCGCCCCAAGTTTCGGCAATCAGATCCGCCGAGAACAAGCGAAAGAACCCAGGGATGGTCCCATAGGTCTCGCCGATGTCCTGATAGGCAGTCTCTGCCTCACCGGCAGAGGCGGCATGCGGAGTGACGATGCTGAACAGGCCAGCAAGTGAGGCGGCGATTATCGAGTATCGGACGTTCATGGTGGGCCTCCATCTCTAGGATGGATTGAGACTACCAGCAGCTGATGAGGTAGATTGTCAGCCAAAACACCGACACTTGCCTGTCCTCCAAAAGGAGGACACTTCAGATCGGAACCGACGCCAGCAGGAGCAGGCGCACGAGCGCCGACTGGGAGCGAACGCCGGTCTTGTCAAATATGCGTTCGAGGTGCGTGCGCGCAGTCGCTCGTGTGATGTTCATGGTGGCCGCGATCTCCGCTAACGTCAGGCCTTCCGCAACATGCGCAGCCAGGCGCTTCTGAACGGGGGAAAGGCCGAAGACCGCCGCCGCGGCTTCGAGGCGATGCGCGGCAAGAGCCTGGCCGCCCAGGGAGAAAAGAATCTTGCCGCTCTCGGCGATGACCCACCAGACCTTGGTGGGAAGATCTTCACCGGCAGCAAGAATTATGGGCACTGCTGAGGGGAACATGTTGAAGGTTCCCGAAACCAGCGGTGCTGACCTGCGAATGGCAGCTTGAAGCTGCTGGTCGGCGCCGCGGTCGCGAATGTGCAGCATGCCGGTGCGGATCACGAGGTCATCATCGGCCTTGAGCGCGGCTGCGGATGATGGGCTCTGCCAGATCACCTTGCCGCTGGGGTCGAGCTGTAGGAGGCACCGGTTCAAGTAGTCGGCATAGTCGTCGAGAAACCCGAGGAACGCGATCCTCCATTCGCCCTCATGCTTCTCAAATATTCGCATTTCCCTTGTGGTGTGGGGCTGCTCTATGCCGGTGATGGTCATGGGATAGCACTGGTCGTATGTCGCCCAAGCCATTGTGTCCGCGAGGCGAAGTTGGAGGTTCTCCACCGTGGTTTTGTAGGCACGCGCAGCATTGATCGAGGGCCTTTCCGCAAACTGGCGCTTGATCCTTGCCGCTA
>DASYHX010000138.1:0-1628 GCA_035998065.1 Pseudorhizobium sp. | reverse complement strand
GGGATAACGCTTCGTCTTCTTCGCAATCTGGGCCATCCGCCCCCGGCTCTGCTGCGTCCACATCCAGAGCCTGAATCACGCAGATACGCCTATGACAACCCCTGCCGCCGATTTCCCAAACAGCCTCTAAGGATTGCACCTATTTCGGGCACCTAGCTTGATTTCATGCAGTCGCGGCAGGGGAGTTATTGGAACAGGCCGCGCTTAGGAATAGTTAATGCTGTTCTCACCGTAAAACAGCCGTAATGGATTGATCTATTTCATTAGGCCGTAAACTCATAAACCGTGATCACCTGAGCTTGCATGCTTTAATCTGCTGCCGCCTCAGTGTGCAAAGAAAGCCGAGCCAAAGAATGCAACCAAAAGGAGCGTTAAAGCGGCAAGAGGGACGAGGAGGGCCCAAAGCAGGATCCGAGAAAGCCTCGCGCTTAAGACGCTCTGCAATGCCAAGCTGACAGGCGGTAGCACGAGCAACGCCGGGTAGACCCAACTGACTCGGTGCTTGTCGGGCAGTAGGAGGCGCAACCCCATCGGCGAGAATACCAAGGCGACAAATACACTCAGCACCGCAAAGAAGAACCAGAGGGTGATGACGATACTGGTCAAGCGATTAGCCATGGCCGAAACTGGCATGCTTCCTCTTAATCTGCAATTTCAGCCAACGGCACATGGCATCTTACATTTCGTGGTGAGTTCTGATTCACGCTCGGCATGAGCCGATATGATCTGACCGACTTCGAGTGGCGCGTGATCGAGCCGCTTTTGCCCAACAAGCCCAGAGGTGTGCCACGTGTCGATGACCGGCGCGTGCTGAACGGCATCTTCTGGGTGCTGCGCTCCGGTGCGCCGTGGCGCGACCTGCCGGAGCGCTATGGCCCGCGCACTACCTGCTACAACCGTTTCAATCGATGGCGGCAGGCGGGCGTTTGGGATCGACTGATGAACGCCATCACCGCCGCGCACGATGGCGACATCCAGATGATCGACAGCACCTCCGTTCGCGCCCATCAGCAGGCGGCGACGGCAAAAAAGGGGGTGCAGATCACTGTCTCGGTCGATCACGCGGCGGGCTCACGACCAAGATCCACGTCGTCGTCGACGCGCAAGGCCTCCCGATCCGGCTCGGCCTGACAGCAGGGCAGACGCACGATGGGCAGATCGCCGACGCGCTGCTCGACCGCCTCGGTCCAGGCACCATCGTGCTGGCCGACAAGGCCTACGATGCCGACCGTATCCGCGAGCTGATCCAGGACCAAGGTGCCACCCCCAACATACCGCCGAAGAGCAACCGGCGCTGGAAGCCCTGCTTCAGCAAGCGGCTCTACCGCGAGCGCAACCTGATCGAGCGGTTCTTCTCCAAGCTGAAGCACTTCCGCCGGGTCGCCACCCGTTACGATAAGCTCGCCGCCAACTTCCTCGCCATGATCCAGCTCGCCTCAATACGGCTGTGGCTTCGGGCTAATGAGTCATCGTGTAATTTGTGGCTGTATGGCGCGGCGATCTGGATGAGAAGTTTCCGTCAATCAGGATGAGAACTGATCGTCGCGGTTTTCAAGTGGTGCCTGCTTTGATTGACGCTGGCAAGCGCTACTCGCAGGTTTGATTGTCGCTGCGCGACATTTCCTCGT
>DASYHX010000106.1:0-4992 GCA_035998065.1 Pseudorhizobium sp. | reverse complement strand
GTGGCCTTCATCACGGCGCATTTTCCGGCCTATCTCGGCGACATCGGAATCGAAGCGAGCTATGCCGTGATTGCAATGGCGCTGATTGGCTTCTTCAACATCATCGGCTCGCTCGCAGCCGGCTTCATCGGCCAGCGCTATTCGAAACCCTACTTCCTTGCCTATATCTACATCGGGCGGTCGATTGCAGTGACGGCCTTCCTACTCCTGCCGCAGACACCGATCTCGGTTGTGGCCTTCGCGATGGTCATGGGTCTGCTCTGGCTATCGACGGTTCCGCCAACCAATGCGCTGGTTGCGATCATGTTCGGCACGCGACATCTCGGCCTTCTCGGCGGCCTCGTCTTCCTGTCCCACCAGATCGGCTCCTTCTTGGGCGTTTGGATGGGCGGCTATCTCTACGACCGCTTCGGCTCCTATGATCCGGTATGGTGGCTTGGCGTGGGACTTGGAGTATTCGCCGCCATCGTGCACTGGCCGATCCGCGAGCAGCCCGTTGAACGGCCTCAGCTTGCGACAGTGCCAGCCTGAGGCTCCGCCTCGTCGCCATTCCGCTGAGCAGCCGCCAGCGCCTTCAACGCCGCCTGGATAAAACCGTCGCGAGCGGTGTTTTCCGTGATCCCGCGTGGCTCGTAGATGTGACGATGCAGGAAGTACCCGGTCAGGCGGAAGGCGGCTGCCATGCTATCCGTGTCCGCAGCCGCCTTCGCCCCCTCGTTCAAGAACGAGGGCAAGGTCAGAAGACGGTCAGCATAAGGCGCCCCCGCGGCACTGGAAACGGCGCGGCCGCTTTTCGGAGAAACGTAGAGAAGATCCTCGCGGGAACCCGTTGCGGCGCATTCGGTGAGGTCAAGTCCGTAGCCGAGGTCATCCAAAATCGCCAACTCGAAGCGGATGAGGAGTTCGCCAGCATCCGCCGCATCGTCCATGGTTTCCAGGATCACGTCCAAGGCCTCGTAGAGATGCGGATGTGGGTCCCGTTCCGGTAGAAGGCGCAGGAGCGCGCCCATCGCCTGCACGCCGTAGACGGAGGTCGCCGTTTCCATCAATCGGGCCGCGCGCAATCGCAAGGGCTCAAGCTTGAACTCGCCGAGGTGCTCGTCGAGACGTGCCCGCCACACAACCTCCACCCGGTTTCCCGGCTGCAAGACAGGTTGCATGGCCCGGGACCGGCCTGATCGGACCAGCCCGAGGTGCCTTCCGCGGCTACGCGTCATCAATTCTGCGATGACGCTGTTTTCGCCATGCCGCTTCACGCCGATGATGATCGCTTCGTCCTGCCACTGCATGGAGTGCTTTAGGTTCCTCTCGTTACGGTTCCATCCTAGCCGATAAGCGACTGATCCTGAATCACTCTTGCCGAACTGCAACATCTCTCGACAACGTGGCGAAATGCAGATGACGTTGGAACAAAATGACCTTGTTCGGAATTGCCCCGCCGACATCCCATCGAGGAGTTCTCATGAAATATCTTCCGTTCGCTCTGCTTGTTCTGGCTTCTCCCGCAGCCGCCCAGTCGCCGGACCTGGAGCAGGCCTGCCTTGCCGTCGCTCAGAACTTCCTCCTGACGCCGACAATCAAGACGGGCGTTGTCCAGTCTTTTCCGGAGCTTGATCCGCCAG
Source organism: Pseudorhizobium sp. (assembly GCA_035998065.1). GTDB lineage: Bacteria > Pseudomonadota > Alphaproteobacteria > Rhizobiales > Rhizobiaceae > Neorhizobium. Next base: position 3,370 of record DASYHX010000106.1, on the reverse strand, counting down.
GAGCACGGCTGACCTATTCCACCCGCCCTGATCCGCAGCCCACGGATTTCACCAACGAGATCGAATGCCAGTTCGCAAACGCTACGCCCCCCTTCAATCTCACGCGCTTCTGCATTTCCAGTGCCTGCTACTCTGAAAACGAGCAGGAACCGGAGAACCGGCGCCGATACCTTGAGGTGAAGGCGTTGATGGATCGACAGAATTAGCGCCTCAAAGGCGGTTAGAGGAAAGGCGCGGCAGCTTCCAGGGCGCGAAATTACCCTCTCGGGAATTCGAGGCCCATCTCGCGAAAGCGTTCCGGATCGTCTCCCCAGTTCTCCCGGACCTTGACGAAGAGGAACAGGTGGACAGGCTGCTCCAGAATCTGCTGGAGTTCCTTGCGTGACGCCGTCGAAATAGCCTTGATCGCCTCGCCGCCTTTGCCCAAGGCAATCTTCTTCTGGCTTTCGCGCTCAACATAGATGACCTGCTCGATGCGAACGGAGCCATCCTTGCGCTCTTCCCATTTCTCGGTCTCGACATGCGAGGCGTAGGGGAGCTCCTGATGCAGGCGCAGGAAGAGCTTCTCGCGGGTGATCTCGGCGGCCAACTGGCGCATCGGCAAGTCGGAGATCTGATCTTCCGGGTAGTACCAAGGCCCTTCTGGCAAGCGCTGGACCAGGAAGTTCATCAGGTCATCGCAGCCTGAACCGGTCGTCGCCGATATCATGAAGGTTTGCTCGAACGAGACTGCTTCGTTTGCGGTAGCAGCGAGACTCAACAAGTCCTCCGGCTTCACGCGGTCCACCTTGTTCAGGATCAGGATCTTCGGCTGATGAACGTCCTTCAATCCTTCAAGGATGGCTTCAGCATCGCCGCGAATACCCCGCTCGCTATCGACCAGAAGCATGATCAGGTCGGCATCCTTTGCGCCGCCCCAAGCCGACATTACCATCGCACGGTCGAGCCTGCGGCGCGGCTTGAAGATGCCGGGCGTGTCCATGAAGACGATCTGCGCATTATCATGCATCGCAATGCCGCGGACAATTGCTCGCGTCGTCTGGACCTTGTGGCTGACGATCGAGACTTTCGCGCCGACGAGCCGGTTCAACAGCGTCGACTTTCCGGCATTGGTCGCTCCGATGAGGGCTACGAAGCCCGACTTGGTCGGCCGCGCTTCCAGTTCTTCGACCTTGCTTTCGTTGTCTGTCATAGTTCCAATCAACTTTCGACGGTGGGCTTCTGCCATACGCCTTCGCGTTCCAGCATCTTTGCTGCCGCGACCTGTTCCGCCGCGCGCTTGGAGCGGTCGACGCCGGTTTCCGGTGCAACACCTGTTACCTCGACGGTAACGGTGAAGCGCGGATCATGATCCGGACCCGCCCGATCGTCCACCTTGTAGGACGGCGTCACCGCGAAATTCGCATGGGCCCATTCCTGCAACTCGGTCTTCGCATCCCTTCGGCCTCCATCGGCGCGGGTAGCACGATCCTTCCAGTGCTGAAGAATAAATGACCTCGCAGTCTCCAAACCGCCATCCAGGTAGAGAGCCGCGATGAGACTTTCCACCACGTCCGCGCGGACGTTCAGCATCCGCTTTCCGGTCAGCTTCTTCACGTCGGCGCCAGTGCGAATAAAGTGATGCAACTCCAGCCGATCGGCGACCTCGGCGCAGCTTTCAGCACTCACAAGCTGATTTAGGCGAACCGATAGCTCCCCTTCGGCGGCGTTCTTGAATGACTTGAACAGCAGTTCGGCGATGCAAAGCCCCAAGACGCGATCACCAAGGAACTCCAGGCGCTCGTAGTTCGGTCCCTTGCCGGATCCCGCGCTGGAGTGAGTAAAGGCACGGTCCAGCCACTGCTTGTCGGAAAACTCATGGCGAATGATCGACTCGAGCTTCGATCTCTCCTCCGCTGACAGCGCCCTCGGCTTCATTCAATCGACACTCTTGAACATACGGTCCCACCGCATGTTGGCCGGCCAGTTCCAAAACTCGCGGAATGACGTGTCGTTGCCAAGGGAGAAGAAGATGACGCTGGCGCGGCCGATCAGGTTTTCTGCTGGCACGAAGCCGACGTCGAAGCGGCTGTCGAGCGAGTTGTCGCGATTGTCACCCATGAAGAAGTAATGTCCCTGTGGAACGATGAACTCTCTGGTGTTGTCGCCGCGCGAGTTCTCGACCTGATCCAGCGTGTCGTAGATGACACCGTTTTCAAGCGTCTCACGGAATACCGGGACATCCGAACCTGGATCCAGGCGGTAATCGGAGGTGAACGTGCCATTAGGCTGCTTGGGAACCGCCTGATCGTTCAAATAGAGCACACCGTCTCTGACCTGGATACGGTCGCCTGGAAGGCCAATCAACCGCTTGATGTAATCTACATTGGTGTCTGTCGGCAGGCGGAAGACGATGACGTCACCCCGGTCAGGCTCGCTGCCAAACAGACGACCGTCGAAGAGATCCGGCGAGAACGGCAGGGAGTACTTCGAATAACCGTAGCTAAACTTGTTGACGAAGATGTAGTCGCCCACCAGCAGCGTCGGCATCATGGATCCAGATGGGATCGTGAACGGCTGAAAGAAGACCGTGCGGATGACCATGGCCAAAAGCAGCGCCTGGATGATAACCTTGATGTTCTCCCAAAGGGCGCTGTCGTGCTTCTTGTCGGCTCTATCGGACACGTCGGATCTTTCTGCTCGCTCGAACTTGAGGAAGTGCCGCTTTCTCTAGACGCTTCGTCCATCCGCGGCAATGCCTCAATCCGCCACGGGGATGGCTTCGATGATGACGAAGGCCTGGGCGTAGGGATATTCGTCTGTGATGGTTACATGAACGACCGGCTCATGGGCTGCGGGAACCAGGGAGGCCAGGATGGTGGCTGCGCCACCGGTCAACTGCATTGTTGGCTTGCCCCCAGGCAGGTTGACGACGCCCATGTCCTTCCAGAACACACCTTGAGCCAAACCCGTGCCGAGTGCTTTGGAGCAGGCTTCCTTCGCCGCAAACCGCTTCGCGTAGGATTCCGCGCGATTGCGGCGGCGATCGGACTTGGCGCGTTCTACGTCCGTAAAGCAGCGTTGCGTGAAACGCTCACCAAAGCGCTGCAGCGACTTCTCGATCCGGCGGATGTCGATGAGATCGCTCCCCATGCCGATGATCATGGTCCCTCCTTCCGGGAGGGGTCCCGGCGCGTGTGACAACTGCCCCATGAATGGAGTATTGCACGCCCAAAGGTCAAGCATGGCGCATCCTGATCCGGCGCATCTCACATGAGCGAGCCGTCGGATAGACCCTAGACAACGTCGATTTCTTATAGCCTGATCAGAATGTCCTACGGAACATGCCGCGGTCGATCTGACGCTGGCGGTACTCCAGGTCTACCCTGTC
>DASYHX010000050.1:0-1865 GCA_035998065.1 Pseudorhizobium sp. | reverse complement strand
CCTTGTCGATCCAGAACAGCACGATATCGCGCAGGGCGTACCAAAGGCTGGGTATCGCATCGCGGTAGAAGTGAACGTTGACGATGTCCTCGTACTTCTTGGGCGGGTTCTCAGCGAACTTGATCGACCCGTCCGGCCGCCAATCGAACCATTCGGGATGCTGCTTGATCCAGGGATGGTCGGGGGAACACTGAATGGCGAAGTCGATCGCGACCTCCAGCCCATGGCGGCGCGCCGCCTCCACTAGATTGGCGAAGTCCTCGAAGCTGCCGAGTTCGGGGTGCAGCGCGTCGTGGCCACCTTCCTCCGAGCCGATAGCATAGGGGCTGCCAGGATCATCGGGCCCAGGGGTTAGTGTATTGTTACGGCCCTTGCGGTTGGTCTTGCCGATGGGATGAATGGGCGGGAAATAGAGGACGTCAAAGCCCATGTCCTGCACATAAGGCAGTTGCTTGATGACGTCGTTGAAGGTGCCGTGCTTGCTTGCACTGCCCGATTGCGAACGCGGGAAAAGTTCGTACCAGGCGCTGAACGCAGCCGCCCGACGGTCCACATAAACTTCAAGCACCCGCTCATAGCGGCTGAGATTGGTGCGGCGGCCGGCCTGCTGCATCACCGCCATCAGATCGGAAGTGGTCAGCAGCCCTAATCGCTCCTCATCGCTCCGCGCAGCACCGAAATCGGCGACGCAGCGCTCCATAGCCCGGCAGTGCTCGGCACTGGGGGTAGGTGTCTGATTGAGCGCGGCCTCGATGAGGCGCTTGCCCTCTTCGAGCTCGAGCGAGATGTTCTGGCCAGCCGCGTGCTTCTTGGCCACCTCCTTGCGCCAGGTGGCATAGAGGTCCCGCCAAGCAATGATCGTGTAATTGTAAAGGCCCAGCTTGTCGGGGGTAAACGACGCCTGCCAGCGGTCATTGACGATGAACTCCATGCGCACTTCGCGCCAGCGATCCTCATCGGCAGCCCGATAGAGCAAGGCGGCATCGATGGTGTCGTGCCCGTCGCCGAAGATGTCGGCCTGGATCTGGAACGCCTCGCCGACGACGCATTTCGCGGGAAAGCGACCACCATCGATTTCGGGATCGATGCCCTCGATAGCGATGCGGTTTTCCGCGAGCTTGGCGAGCAGCCCCAGCTCCTGCGCCTTGTTGGCGGGTAACTGGTAACTCGACAGGCCCGCGTCTTTGTCCGGGCCAGGTCCATTGCTGTGCATTGGGCAGTCTCCCCTCGTCTAAATTGCCAACGCAGGGAAGCAGGTTTGGTTTCCCTTCTTGCGGGCAGGTGGACAGGCGCCGCGGTAAAGCGGCTCTTACGGCCTGTTTCTAAGACGGTCCTGCTGCAACCGTGTGTAGGAAAGTTCGTTGCCTCTGCGCACTAGCCGGGAGCAAGACAATGACAGAACACACCGACAAGCGCTCACACCAGGGAGGAAATCGCGGTCGCGGCGCTGAGAGCCCGCAGCAGATCCCTGCGAAAGGCTGGAAGGATGTGCTCTGGCGAACTTATCACGAGATCAGCGAGGACCGCGTGACGATGGTCGCGGCTGCCGTGACGTACTTCCTGCTCCTGTCCATGGTTCCTGCCCTTACGGCACTGGTCTCGATCTATGGCCTCTTTACTGATCCGGCCACTGTGACGCAGCACATTCAGTCGCTCTCGTCCTTTGTGCCCGAGGACGGCATGGCGATCATCGAGGAGCAGTTAACGCGTCTGAGCTCGACCGGTGGTACAACACTCGGGTTTGCCTTGTTTTTCTCTGTTGGCATAGCGCTGTGGAGCGCCAGTGCGGGGGTGAAGAACCTCTTTGAAGCAATGAACATTGCCTATGAGGAGCGCGAGAGCCGAAGCTTCATCAAGCTCAATGC
>DASYHX010000555.1:0-9844 GCA_035998065.1 Pseudorhizobium sp. | reverse complement strand
GCGCAATAGGCATCCATGTCCGTGGTCCTGAAGGTCCCGCCATCGCGGTTGAAGACGCCAACGAGATTCATGATGTGTCGTCACTGTTCCCCGAAACTTGAGGCTGACAACGATTGATGCTGCCAAAGGTTGCCGCCTTGGGACGAAAGGCGAGCCGGTCTCACCTACCGCAACCGAGTGTGCTTCACCAGATCCTCATCACCGAACGCATCATGAGGTTCCAAAAGTCCACAAACCAAACGCCTGCTCTCGCTGCCGAGCTTAGCGGCGCCCTCTTGTCTTGGATGCTCGTGCGAAATAGCATTCGCGCAGCCTCAGGCAGCCTCCTCCTCCGGCATGACGACCAACTTCTGCCCGTCGCGGCACACGACATGTTCTGTGCCCCAGACTCTGAGTGCCGTCACCACGGGCTCGAGGCTTTGCCCAAGCGGTGTCAACGCATAATCCACCCGTGGCGGAACGACCGGAAAAATCGTGCGCGTAACCAGTCCGGCATCCTCCAACTCGCGCAGCTGCTTCGTCAGCATTCGCTGAGTGACCGAGGGAATGCGGCGACGCAACTCGTTGAAGCGCAAGGTGCCTTCGCTCAACAGGTGGTGGAGGATCACGCCCTTCCACTTCCCATCGAGAAAGCTCAGGGTCGACTCGACCGGACAGCCTGGGAAATTGCCGGTCAGCTTGGCGCGAGGGCGCGACATCGACAGTATCCTTTTCGTTACTAGTGGCTAAATATGTGCATTCTTGCACCTTCAGATCATAGGCGGCATCTAGGATGCGTGCAACAAAACGAAGGAGAACTTCATGCGCGCCGTCGGTTTCAACCGTCCCCAACCCATCACCGCCGCAACCTCGCTCCTCGACATCGACTTTCCGCAGCCGGAAGCAACAGGTCGCGACCTTCTCGTCGAGGTGAAAGCAGTATCGGTCAATCCCGTGGACACGAAGGTGCGGGGCTCCGCCGAAGTGATAGAGGGCGAGCACCGTGTGCTGGGCTATGATGCCGCTGGCGTCGTCAAGGCAGTCGGTCCGGACGTGACGCTCTTCAAGCCGGGCGATGAGGTCTACTACGCCGGCGCGGTCAACCGCCCGGGCACCAACGCCGAATATCACCTTGTCGATGAGCGCATTGTGGGGGTCAAACCGAGCAGCCTGAGCTTTGAAGAGGCAGCGGCATTGCCGCTCACCGCCATTACTGCCTATGAGGCGATGTTCCATCGCATGAACGTGCAGGACCCCGTCCCGGGGGCTGCCAATGCCATTCTCATCATCGGTGGGGCCGGTGGCGTCGGGTCAATCGCGATCCAGCTTGCGCGCGAGCTGTCCGAGCTGACAATCATCGCGACAGGTTCGCGCCCAGAGACCCAGGACTGGTGTCGCGCGCTTGGCGCTCACCACGTGATCGATCACAGTAAGCCGCTTGCCCCGCAGGTAGAGGGCCTCGGGCTGGGCGCCCCCGCGTTTGTCTTTGCGACAACGCAGACGGAGAAGCACCTGGCTGACGTTCTGGAGTTGATCGCGCCGCAGGGTCGCTTTTCTCTGATCGACGATCCTAAGGAGCCGGTGGACCTCCGACCCTTCAAGCGCAAGGCGCTGTCGATCCATTGGGAGATGATGTTCGCCCGTCCCGTCTGGCAGACGGCGGATATGATCGAGCAGCATAAGTTGCTCAACCACGTTGCAGAATTGGTCGACACCGGCCGCATCCGCACGACGCTGACCGAAACCTACGGCACGATCAACGCTGAAAATCTGAAGCGTGCGCATGCCATGATCGAGAGCGGCCGCGCCAAGGGCAAGATCGTCCTGTCCGGCTTCTGATCCAGACGCTGATAATCAACCGCGGCAGAACAGCCTTCTGCCGCGGTTGATTTTCACTCTCAGCACAACCTTAACAGCAAAAATGAATCGGTTTAAGATGCGGTCTGTCGAGCCATAGGGGGACAACATGGCGACTTCGCAGACGCATGCCTTCGGCAATCCGGTCGCCGCACTGACCGGCACAACGTGGTTCGGCTATCTCGCCAGAACCGTGCTCACCTTCATGTTCTGGGGGAGCGGCCTATCGAAGCTGATCGATTTCGATGCCGGCGTGGCGGAAATGGCCCATTTCGGGCTCGAACCGGCCACGCTCTTCAACATCGCCGTCATCATCACACAGCTTGGTGGCTCCGCGCTCATCATTCTCAACCGGTGGACCTGGCTCGGCGCCGGAGCTCTCGCTGTCTTCACAGCGCTAACGATTCCCATTGCCCATGGATTCTGGGCAATGGAAGAGCCCTTCAAGACGATCGAGTTTTACGTCGTGATGGAGCACATCACGGTCATCGGCGCGTTGATGGTGGTTGCCTGGAAGGCCCGTTAGGTCTTCCAGCTAGACATCAAGCCTGAAGTACGACAACCCGATCACCGACGTTCACGCGCTCGTAGAGGTCGATCACGTCGTGGTTCATCATTCGCACGCAGCCGCTCGACATGGCATAGCCGATCGTCTGCGGCTGATTGGTACCGTGGATACGGAAATGGGTGTCATTGCCGTTGCGGTAGAGGTAGATTGCGCGTGCGCCGAGCGGATTGTTAGGGCCACCAGGGACGCCGGCTGCATATTTAAGGTTCTTCTCCGGCTCACGGCGAATCATGTTCGCGGTCGGTGTCCAGCTTGGCCACTCGGCTTTACGTCCGACATATGCGTGACCGCGAAAAGCCAATCCCTCACGCCCAACGCCGACGCCGTATCGCATCGCCTGGCCACCTTCCATTACGTGGTAAAGGCGACGCGCCTGAGTATCGACAACGATCGTACCGGGCTTGTGCTTCGTTTCATATGCGACCACCTGACGGCGAAGTTCGGGCTTGATCTTCGCGAGTGGAACCGCTCGTAGCGGAAATTGCTCGTCCGGTAGGGCCGCGTAATTGGAACGATGGTCGACACCGCTCGATGCACATGCGGTGACGAAGAGCGGCAGGCCGAGCAGAAACCCGCGACGGGATAGCGACATGAATGGTGTCCTCAAGGTGTCCGTTTGATGGCGGCAACTTAAGGACGTTATGGTTAATGCGCCGCTAACGACAGGCCCAAGGCGATCACGAACGCGTTGGGCCTGCCGCTCCGTCAGGAACGCTTCTTAATCGTTCCGTAGATGATGTTGCGGTTGGCCCCGAACATGACCTCTGAGTCGACGTCGTGACCGGCTGCGCTTTCATTAATGATCTTCCACATGTCCGACTGCGAACGCAGCAGCAATGTCCAGTTCATCATCGTCTCCATGTAGCCATCATCCGGAACTTCGGTGGAGAAGTTGGCAAACAGGAACATGCCGCCCGGTTTCAGCATATCGAGGCAAGTCTGGGTGAGCTTGATCGCCACCTTGTCTGCCAGATAGTCGTAGAGGCCGGCGGCATAGATGAAGTCGAAAGTCCCGAGCTTCTGTGACTTCGTCAGAAGGCCTCGAACGGAGCCGTCAATGGCTTCCACGCAGGTTCCGTTGAAGTCACGAGCTGTCGCTCCGACGCTCAAGGGATCCTGGTCAAGCGCAACCCAGCGCTTGATCCGCCCTTCCTTCAACGCAACGGAGCGATCAGCTTCGCGCAGGTGACCTGCCGCCACGGTCAGAATTTCGGTCTCAGCCCCCCTCTCACCAGCGACTTCGTCGACATAGCGCGTCAAGAGATCGCGCCGCTCGCGTACCGCCACCGCAGACGGTGCATTCTTGGTATATTCGTGCAGCGTGCGCCCGAGTGGCGAAGCCGACTGGATTTCATGGGCGACCGAGGGATGCCCATAGATGAAATCGATAAGGTGGGCGTCGCCGGAGTAGCCACGCGGCTTCTCGAAGGACCAGCGCGTGAAAGGATCCTCGTGGAAATAAGCGCGAACCGGGTGATTCTGCACGACCGGCACAAGCTGCGCCCAGATGCTCCAATAGCGATCCCGGATCTCGTGCAGCGACTTTATCAGTCGGTCGATGATCAGAGCCGGCTCCTGCCCCGCATCAACCTGCTGTTTGGCAATCGAGAGAACCAATGCGACCTGTGCTTCGGCTGCTGCCAGTTGGTGCTCGTTGGTTAGATCAGGAGAGGAGAAGACCTCTCGCTTGACGGATTCGGGAGTGATCAAGCTCTGTCCGTCGAAAACAATCTCGCGTCTGTTCACGCCAATCTCGCTCGTTAATGGGAGGTTAACAACCGCCTCAAGATGAGCCATGTGAGCAAAAAAATCTCGCAGCTTTGGGAAACATGGTTAACGTCGGCATCAACCGGAGCGGACGCTTCTTTAGAGATGCTTAAGCTCCTTCTGCTACTCCGTTTCCCAGACACAGGTTCCTCTGATACGGGAGACGCTGGTCCGAAGACGGCGGTCTGGCGACGGCGCATGCAAGCATGGGTCCGAACCCGACAGCTACAGAAGACGTTCGACACCACAGCAATCAACGCAGTGGAAGGTGCATGACGCACAGATTGGCCGACGTGCTTGAGATCGATGTTCCGCGGAATCCGCTGCAGCAGCCGGCGGAGGTTCTTCGCGCGCTTTATCGCCAACAGGGCGAAAAGATCCGCCGCCAGATTACGCGTCAGGGGCTATGGGTGGCCGTATCGGTCCATCTCCTTTTCTCGCTGACCGACATCCTTCTGATCCCGGATGCTGCCGCGATAACCGTTGTGACTCGTTTTGTGATCTCGGCGATGATGCTCGCATCGCTCGAGCTTCTGGTCTGGCGCAATGCCGGGGCTGATGCGATCGATCGCGTCTCGGCAACTGCCCTAGTGGCTGCTTATGCGGGATGGCTTTTCACGGCGCTGCAGACCTCCAATACGGAGGTCATGTCCTACTACATGGTGTTCGGCGCGATCTTCATGATGAGCGTCAACCTGTTCTTCAGCTTCGCCTTCCGGCTATCACTGATAGCCTCCGGGGTGATCGTGGTCCTGTTTATCGCGGGTCTCTACGGCCTCCCGACCCAAGGCGTGGGGTACAAGCTCACCTTTGGTATCTTCTGCATTTCCTGTTTCATCTTTACTTCCTACGTAAACTGGAAGCTGAATCAGGAACGCTTCAATGTTTTCCTCAACGCGCTTGAAGCGAAGGCGCAGCAGAAGGAAGCCACGGAGCGCGGCCAGCAATTGCTGCGCCTCTCCCACACCGACCCGCTGACGGGCCTCGAGAACCGCCGCGCAATTGATCAACGATTGCGGGACCTTTGGGATCGGTGGCAGCATGCTGGAGAAGCTTTCGCCGCCATCCTGGTCGACGTTGATTTCTTCAAGAGATACAATGACTGCTACGGGCATCAGGAAGGTGACCGATGCCTCACGATCGTCGCAGACGCTCTTCGCGATCTTGCCGAAATGCGCCAGGCGACCATTGGGCGCTACGGGGGTGAAGAGTTCATCATCCTCGCCAAGCTTGACGAGGAGGCTGAGCTCGCGGTGCTGGCAGAAGCAATCCGGCAGGTGGTCGAGCGGCTGGAGCTTCGCCATGAGCAGCGGCGGGACGGCATCTCGATCGTAACGGTGAGCGTTGGAGCAGCCTTCACCCGGCACCACGCGGCGGCAAAGCTGGAGAAGGTGATCTATGAGGCAGACCGGGCGCTGTACGCTTCAAAAGCCGCCGGCCGCAACTGTGTCCGGCTGTTCGATCCCAACGATCCCCAGACCAGCGATGACCGTGAACACGTAGCAGCCGTTCTCAAGATCGCCGTTCCGCAGCGACTGGTCTCCATGGTTTATCAGCCACTTCAGGATGTGGGATCTGGAGAGGTGTCCGCCGTCGAAGCACTCATGCGCCTGCGCATGCCGGATGGCGGTCTCATCCCACCGAGCCTCTTCATTCCGATTGCCGAGCGCACAGGAACGATCCTTGCGCTCGGGCAGTGGGCAATCCAGACGGTTTGCCACGACGTTCTGGCCCCCAACCTGATGCAGATCGCCAGCGTCAACGTATCGCCGCTTCAACTGAGAAGCCCTGGTTTCGCGGCATTCGTCGCGCTAACCTTGCATGAAGCCGGGATCACCGGAGATCGGCTGGCTCTCGAAATCACCGAGGGGCAGGACATGGAAATGCACTCAGGCGCCTGCCGCTGCATCAACGATCTCAAGGCACTGGGAGTGAAGATCTGGCTGGACGACTTCGGAACAGGATTCGCCGGCCTGTCCTGGTTACGGCTCGTCGAATTCGACTGCGTCAAGATCGACAAGTCCTTCGTTCATGACAGCCATACGCCCAGAGGCCGCGCCATGCTGGAGGACATCATACGGCTGGTGCGAAACCGGCAGGCAACCATTCTTGCCGAAGGTGTCGAGACACCGGAGCAGGCAAGCCTGATGAAGCGATTGGGCATCGACCTCGTGCAAGGCTATCATCTGGGGAGGCCCATGACGGCGAGCGCGCTGAAACGATCTGACAGGGGCGCGACTTCCACCCGTGCCTTGTCCGCCCTCTGAGGCGAGGTTCGAGCCCGGGCGCCGGGGGCGATCCGTGGTTACCGGATCCCCCTGATACCAGCAAGCGGGCTCACATGCTCGGGTAGACCGGCCCCTCGCCGCCCTGTGGTGGTACCCAATTGATGTTCTGGTTCGGGTCCTTGATGTCGCAGGTCTTGCAGTGGACGCAGTTCTGCGCGTTGATCACATAGACCTCCTCACCGTCCTTCTCGACCCACTCGTAAACGCCTGCCGGACAATAGCGGGTTGAAGGGCCGGCATAGACGCCGAGTTCGGAACGCTTCTGTAGGTCCATGTCCTTTACCTGCAGGTGAACCGGCTGGTCCTCCTCGTGGTTCGTGTTCGACAGGAAGACGGAGGACAAGCGGTCGAAGGTCAAGACGCCGTCGGGCCGCGGATAGGTGATGGGCTTGTGCTTGGCGGCCGGCTCGAGGCTTTCGGCGTCAGTCTTGCCGTGCTTCAACGTGCCAAAGACCGAGAAGCCGAAGAGCTGGTTGGTCCACATGTCGATACCACCGAGGCCGACGCCGAGTGCCGTGCCGAAACGCGACCAGAGCGGCTTGACGTTACGCACCCGCCTGAGGTCCTTGCCGATGTCGCTGCTGCGCCACTCGCTCTCGATCTCGATCACTTCGTCATTGGCCCGGCCAGCAGCGAGCGCTTCCGCAATCCGCTCGGCTGCCAATATGCCGGAAAGCACTGCGTTGTGGCTCCCCTTGATCCGGGGAACGTTGACCATGCCGGCCGAACAGCCGATCAGCGCGCCGCCGGGAAAGGAAAGCTTCGGCACAGACTGGTACCCGCCCTCGGTAATCGCGCGCGCTCCATAGGAGATGCGTTTTGCCCCCTCGAATGTACCGCGGATCGCCTCGTGCGTCTTGAAGCGCTGAAACTCCTCGAAGGGGTAAAGGTAGGGGTTCTTGTAGTTCAGGTGTACGACGAAGCCGACGGCCACTAGGTTGTCGTGCAGGTGGTAAAGGAAGGAGCCGCCGCCGGTCTTCAGGCCCAGTGGCCAGCCGAAGGAATGCTGCACAAGGCCGGGCTTGTGGTTTTCGGGCTTCACCTCCCATAGTTCCTTCAGGCCGATGCCGTATTTCTGCGGCTCACGGCCCTCGTCCAGCTTGAACTTCGCAATCAACTGCTTGGCAAGAGAGCCGCGCACGCCTTCGCCGATCAGCACATACTTGCCGTGCAGTTCCATCCCCCGCGTGAAGTTGGGGCCGGGCTCGCCGTTCCGCTCAACGCCCATGTCGCCAGTGGCGACACCGCGAACAGCACCCTTTTCGTCATACAGCACTTCCGTCGCGGCAAAGCCCGGATAGATTTCAACGCCGAGACCCTCAGCCTTCTCCGCGAGCCACCGACAGACGAGACCGAGCGAGACGATGTAATTGCCGTGATTGTTCATCAGCGGTGGCATCAGCGCATTCGGCAACCGCACCGACCCGGCGGGGCCGAGGAAAAGGAATTGGTCGTCGGTCACAGGCGTGGTGAAGGGATGGCCCTCCTCCTGGCGCCATTCGGGAAGGAGACGATCGATACCGATCGGATCCACCACCGCCCCGGACAACACATGGGCTCCCACTTCCGCGCCCTTCTCCAACACGACCACCGAAAGTTCGGGATTGACCTGCTTCAGGCGGATAGCCGCGGAAAGACCAGCGGGCCCGGCACCGACGATCACCACGTCGAAGTCCATGCTTTCGCGTTCGGGAAGTTCCAGTTGCTCGCTCATCACCTGCTCCGCTTGCCGGCCCTCCCCGGCGCTCACTTGTCGGACAACCTCATTGGCAAAAGCCGATGCGCTTGTCGACCTCGAAAAAGTTCCGATGCCGCTGTGGCAGCCGTCTCATCTTACGTTTACGTTAGCGTAAGATATCGGCTCCTCCACGAAAATCAAGTTATCGCGTGACTGAGCCGTGCGTCCCGAAGGCACCATCCTCAAGAATAGTTGCCAAGTGAGGTGCGGTGCGTCATTCGAGTGTAACGCAGCGTAGGCACCAGCATGATCCAGACTGACCCCTCCTCCCGATTGTCCCCTCAAGACCTTGCAGAACGACTTGCGGGGCTTCATCCCGATCTCGTCATCCTCGCTTCCTCTGATCTAACGGGACGGCACCCGGGGGAGCACCCCCGTAATCTGGAAGCCGGCGTACTGGCACAGCCGCGTTCCACCGAGGCTGCCCGCCACCTTATCCGCTGGTGCGCTGAGAACGACGTCTCGATCGTTCCGCAGGGTGGGCTGACCGGTCTGGTGGGCGGCAATGTCAGCAGTCCGGGTCAGGTGATCCTGTCCACGGCACGCCTCAACCGCATCCTCTCCATTGAGCCGGGCGAGATGACGGCCACGGTGGAAGCGGGCGTAACGCTGGAGACCCTGCAGAAGGCGGCGGCAGAACATGACCTCACCACGGGCATCGACCTTGGCTCGCGGGGAACCGCGACGGTTGGCGGCATGGTCTCCACCAATGCCGGCGGCATCCTCGCCTTCCGCAATGGCGTGATGCGCCATCAGGTTCTGGGGCTGGAGGCGGTCCTGCCGTCGGGGGATATCTTCGCCGACCTGACGCGTGTCGTGAAGGTCTCGGCCGGGCCGGACCTGAAACAGCTCTTCATCGGCGGCGAAGGCGCCTTCGGCTTCGTCACCAAGGTGGTCCTGAAGCTGGAGCCGCAGCGCCCCTACCGGGCAACGGCCATGCTCGGCGTCGCCGATGCCCGCGCCGCATTATCTGTCATCCGCCGCCTCCGTACGCTACCGGGTGTGACGCTTGAAGCGGCTGAGATGATGTGGCCCCTATACATTCGGGATCACGCAAAACTGAAGGGTCTCGATCTGTCATGGCTGGAGGAGGATGCCGCGGCACTGCTGATCGAGATTTCCACCGGGAGCGTTGAGGGTGCGATAGCCGCCCTTGAGGAACAGCTCTCAGACATGTGGGAGCCGCTCGCCCTCAAGGGCGGCATTGTTGCCAAAACCCTTGAACAAGCGCGCCGGCTCTGGGACATCCGCGAGGATTCAGGCTTCTACTACGCCGAGATTCCGGAGGCAGCCTCGTTCGACGTCTCCGTTCCGCCGACGTATCTCGATTCCTATGTGGCTCAACTGGATCGCCGGCTGCGAGCCCTTGACCCCACTTATGCCGCCTATGTCTATGGTCATGTCGCCGACGGCAACCTGCACCTGACCCTGATCAAGCGCGGCCCGCTGCCGGAAGGAGAACTGCGCGCCGTTGAAAACGCGGTCTATGCCAACGTAGGCGAAGCGGGCGGCAGTTTCTCCGCCGAGCACGGCGTGGGCCTGGAAAAGCGCCACGGTTACGAGACCTTCACATCACCGGAGAAGCGGGCTCTGGCGCGGGCGCTAAAGCAGGCGCTCGATCCAAAGGGGATGTTCAATCCCGGGAAG
>DASYHX010000551.1:0-2991 GCA_035998065.1 Pseudorhizobium sp. | reverse complement strand
GTTTCGGCTCAGCATCGTGGGCCAGACATCGAGAAGCGCTCCGATGACCCCATGCGAGATGAACCCGGTCTGACAGGTACCCATCGGTCGTTCCTTGCGCAACGCCAGCATGCGGAGGTCTCTCTGATGTGGGGTAGGGACGCCGGCTTTAAGGCGAGAGCGGAGATCACGAACGGTGGGCTTCTCTCCATCGCAGCGCTCGTCTCGAGTATCCTTTTGACAACTACGGTCCTCGTCCACGTTGCCGTCCGTGACGGCAAGCGAACTCGCTGGCCGCTCTGAGGAGAAGGAGCCTTCATCGAAGCGGGCGGAGATCAGTCAGCCTCTCATTCGCTAGATGTGTTCTACCGCGACGGGAGAGGACGTGGCGCTCGAAGATCCATATCTTGCCGTCCTGGTCTTCTCCATGTGATAACGCCGTCTCGGCCATATCAAGATACAAGTCTGCAAAGCGCACGAGGCGGCTCAGCGTAGCTTCGGACGGGGAGGCGGTCGCGCGCATGGCTTCGCACGTCACGACGACGAGCCAGACGGACGAACCGTCCGTCACACTGAAGTGGCCATTCGCGCCGAACAGAAAGGGCGCCGGCTCGCAGAGCACGAGGTCCACTCGATCCTTCATTTTACTTCTCCTACCGTGATCGTTGGACTCCTGCGGCCATTCTGGGTGCAGGGCACGCCTATTGCTGTTGCAGACGGGGCAGGGCATCCCGGCGCCAACGCATCTGCAGCCTTCGACGGCTCCCCATTGCGTCTTCCGATGATGTTCGCACACCCACCTGGTGCCGCTGCAGTTGTCGCAGCCGAATGTCATCAGCCCGCCTTCCGGTCGTTCTTGCGCTCGGCGGCAAGGCTCTGCTTGAGGGCAGCCATAATGTCGACGATGTTGGACGTGGGTGCAGCCTCGGCCTTCGCCTTTGCCTTCTTCGCAGGCTTCAGCGCCTTCTTCTTCTCCGCGATGATCGCCAGCAGCGCCTCCTGAATCGGGTCGCTCACCATTGTCGGCGACCAATGCGCGACTCAATCGGATTCGAAGTGATTCGTTCCAACTCGAAATGAATCTAAATTCAATGGGTTGCGGCTCGAGATTGAGAGTCTGATTCACGTTCCGCACGACAATAGCTGCCGCCCCAGAAGGTCTTTGGGCCGATCTTGCGTTCACAGTGCATAAGCACCATCTAAATCATGCCGCCCCAAAGCAAGCGCGACTTCCGCACTGACCCCATCGTCGTGCGTAGATGGTTGTGCGCGGGGGTGTGAGGGCGCTCCCCGCCAAGGTCGAGCGCCCTCAGCGATCTTCACCTAACCCTTGGATCAACATGCACGACAAGTCTCTCATCATTTTCTTCCACGGCATCGGCGCTTCCTCGGCGCAGCTCATGCCTCTCGCAAACTCATATCAGGACTCCCTACCGGACGCCCGGCTGGTGGTGCCCGATGCGCCATTTCGCCACCAGTACGGGCGCGAATGGTTCAGCATCCAGGGCGATCCGCTCTCGCCGGCCAGGATCTGCCGCGCCCGTAAGGCCTTCGACGCCATTGTAAGCGAGATCATCATGAGGGAAGGGTTCGAGAAGTCGTTGAACCGGGTAGCCTTTGTCGGCGTTTCGCAGGGTGCCATTGTGTCCCTGGACGCGGTCGCCTCTGGCCGCTGGCAGGTGGGCTCTCTCGTGTCATTTGCTGGGTTGCTTCCCCCCGTCACGGTTTCCACCGAGAGCAAAAGGACGCCTGTTTTGCTCGTGCATGGTGAGGATGATCGGACCATACCTGCATTTGCATCAAGCATTGCCGCTCGGCAATTCAGCGCCGCCGGCTTCCAGGTCGAGCTGGAACTCCAGCCGACTGTCGGTCACACAATCTCGCCCAAGGGTGCCGACCGCGCGCTTGCCTTCCTGCAGAAGACGCTTTCGCCGAAACCTGCGACCTCGCCAAACGTTTCGGTGGCATGACAGACGACGAGCCACAGGACGAACATGAACCGATGCCGGAAATTGTGTCCTTCCGCTTCGACAGAATGACCGTAGCTCGGTTCCGCGAGACCTTCCCTCGTGCCCGATGGAGCGACGAACTTCAGGCGTGGACGGTTCCCGGCACCACTGCCCGCCGCCGCATCGATCGATGGCAGACCACGGAAGCAAACCGAAGTAGACCGTTCGAAGAGGAGCGTGGCCGCGACGCCTTCGAGTTCGAACCCATCCTCAGTCCATACCTATCCGTCTACGACCATGGCTTTCGCATCAAGACGCCGTACTCAAGGACGGTTGTCGAGGAGCTGCGGCAGATACCCTTCGCCCGGTGGAACGGCGAGGAGAAGGTGTGGGAGGTGCCGTACGCCTCCTACGACGACCTGCAGCACCGATGGGAGACGATCGAAGAGGCCGCGAAGCATTGCGAGCCGGAGGAGCGCAGGAAGCGGGCCGAAGCTCGGAAGGGTACGGAGGAGGAGGCGAAGGCGAGGCGTCGCGATCTGGAGCGCCGGAAGAGACGCCTTCCGGTGCCGAGCGACGATCTGCCGCCATTGGGTAGACCTATCGCCACGGTCCGCTACGGGATGGTCGTCTTCACGCAGGTCACGGGCGAACTCGTCGTTCCGGAAGAGGTTGCCGAGGCCTATTCGCTTCGCGAACAAGAGCATGTCTGGGCCCTCTGGCGGTCGCCGACCTTAGAGGAACTTGTTCAAACTTGGCCGGCACGGGTGGAAGCTGCCGAAGAGGAGCGGCATCGCGGTTGGTGGCAGCCCACCATCGACGAACTTCGCGCCGCCCGGCGGAGAGCACGTTCGGCTGAGAGGCGGCTTGAACGGATCAACGAAAGCAGACACGCGACTTCGCAGGGGACATGAATTCGGCTTGGGTGGTTTTATGGATAACTCTCCACCTTGGTGGAGAGTTCGCGGATTTTCTGAAGAGAATGGTGAGTTTATCCTTCCCGTGCGCCGAAAGCTGCCCGTCTGCTGTCGGCCCCCTTGCGGAAATGATTTCCGCTATGCGC
>DASYHX010000549.1:0-3137 GCA_035998065.1 Pseudorhizobium sp. | reverse complement strand
CGCCGCTTCTGCCACATTTCTAGAACCATATCCTGCAGGGTTCGGAAGCAAAATTTGCACATGGCGTCCGCCAGGGAACCATATAGTGACTCCCTTTGGATCACAGGGTCCCAGCCGCCTATGATCACTCGTTGCCACTGTAAAGAAATTGGGCTTGGATCCGAAAGAGAGCAGGACTCATCCATCTGACTTTGGCACGAGCATCTGATCGCCTAGTGCAAGCCTCCGGAAAGTCACTGCTCGATGGGATCGTATAGCTTGCTCTCAGCGAATTTGGCGGCCCTTTTGTAGATGTTCTGCCCTTTTTCTGTAGCGTAGATGCTCGGCAGCCTAGTGATCACTCCATCAGAGAGCGTCAAATAGTGGTAAGCGCTGTGCCGATCACACGTCGGCGGCATAGTTCCATGGCAGCAGATCGTTGATGCGGTTCTGCTTATGGTCGGCGACGATGGCGTGGAGTGTCGCGGCCAGCCAGGCGTAGGGATCAACGCCGTTAAGCTTGCAGGTTTCGATCAGCGAGGCGATGACGGCCCAGTTTTCGGCGCCGGCGTCATGACCGGCGAAGAGCGCGTTCTTCCGGTTGAGCGCAATCGGACGGATGGTCCGCTCAACGGCATTGTTGTCGAGCTCGATGCGGCCATCGGTGAGGAACAGCACGAGACTGGTCCAGTATTTGGCTATGTAGCCCAACGCCTCCCCGAGGGGCGCTTTCGCAGAGACGCGGGCGCGGTGGTAGTCAAGCCATTCTCTTATTCGTGCGGCGGCCGGTGCTGATCGCTGCTGGCGAGCGGCAAGGCGGGCATCCGGGCCGAGGCCTCGGATCTCGGCTTCGATGGCGTAGAGCTCGCGGATGAGCCGCACACCCTCTTCCGCAATCGGGGCGGTGCCGGCGCGCGTTATGTCGATCAGCTTGCGGCGGGCATGGGCCCAGCAATAGGCGAGCTGGATACCCGCACCGACGCGGCCGGGCGCAATCAGTCGGTTATAGCCGGCATAGCCATCGACCTGCAGGATGCCGCCAAAGCCCTGCAATATCCGTTCGGCATGAAGGCCACCTCGGCCCGGGGCATAGGTGAAGGCAACACCGGGTGGTGCGGTGCCATTCCAGGGACGATCATCGCGGGCCAGGGCCCAGAAGTATCCGGTCTTGGTCTTTCGCGCCCCAGGATCGAGCACCGGTGCGCGGGTTTCGTCCATGAACAGCTTCGATGACCGTTTCAGGTCCGCCATCAGGGCATCGTAGACCGGACGCAGCTCGAAGGCGGCCCGACCGACCCAGTCGGCCAGGGTTGAGCGGTCCAGATCAACACCCTGACGGCTGTAAATCTGCGCTTGGCGATAGAGCGGAAGGTGATCGGCATACTTGCTGACCAGGACATGGGCAACCATGGCCTCGGTCGGCAGCCCGCCAGGGATCAGCCGAGCGGGCGCCGGCGCCTGCACCACGCCGTCGGTGCAGGACCGGCAGGCATATTTGGGGCGACGGGTCACGATCACGCGGAACTGGGCCGGGATTACGTCGAGCCGCTCGGATACGTCCTCGCCAATGCAGTGCAGGCCACAGCCGCAGCCACAGACCAAGCTCTCGGGTTCGATGATCTCCTCGATCCGCGGCAGGTGCTTGGGGAGCGAGCCACGATTGGCGCTACGCCGCTTGGCCGGTCGGCGGGCGGCACGATCCTCGGCTTCTTCTTCGGCGTGGACGGCCGCGATGGCCGTTTCCAGGTCCTCCAGCGCCAGCTCGAACTGGTCCGGGTCGCTCTTTTCCGACCGGCGTCCGAAGGCCGCCTGCTTGAACGCGGCAACCAGCTTTTCCAGCTGGGTGATCCGCTCGTCCTTGCGCTGATTGCGCGCCTCCGCAGCGACAAGCATCGCCTTGAGGGCGGCAATGTCGTCGGGAAGTTCGGCGGTATCGAGCATGACCGGAATCTACCAGATCAGGCGCCGCCATTCCCGCAAAAAAACAAGCGCTGAGTCATCCTGCCGCAGTCATTCCGCGGCTTCTGGTGCCCGCGCTTCCACCGCCCGGACCCGGCGCCAGTCGAGCCCAGAGAACAGGGCCTCGAACTGCGCGTGGCTCAGCGTCATCAGGCCGTCCTTCACCGCAGGCCAGGTGAACACATGCTCTTCGAGACGTTTGTAGGCCATGACAAGGCCCGTGCCATCCCAGTAGAGCAGCTTCAGCCGATCGGTTTTGCGGGCACGGAACACGAAGACCGTGCCGGTGAACGGGTCCTTGTGCAGCTCGTTCTTCACCATCGCCGCCAGGCTGTCGTGGCCTTTGCGGAAGTCGATCGGCTTGGTCGCCACCATGATCCGCACCCGGTTCGAGGGGAAGATCATGTGATCGCCGTTAGCGCGCGGACGACCGAAGCAATCCGGCTCGCCGAGGCGTCAGGCTCCAGCCGGATGATTACCGACCCCACCATAACCTCCGGCCTAGCCGACATCACCGGCTCCACTACCCTTACATCCTCAACAACCGGAGCGACCATCAGGGTTGCGAACTCCACCGGATCCTCTGGCGCCGGCAGCACCAACTTCCCATTCCTGGCCAGCGTCCGCCACGAGGAGACATGGTTGGCCTTCAGACCATGCCGCAGCGCGACCTCGCCCACCGTCGCTCCAGGCCGAAGCGTCTCGGCGACAATGCGCGCCTTCATATCATCAGGCCATTGCCGATTGCGCCGCCGCCTGCTGCTACTTGTGAGAAGCTCCAATGGAGCGTCCATGGAGAAACTCCCGCACTGACCTCAATCTGTGCGGAATCTCACGGCTGACGACTTGGCGGAAGGTGGGGGTAGAACACCGCTTACGACCTACGGTCCGTGCGCGATAGACGATCCCGAATTCCTGGCAGAGGCAATGAGACTGCTGGAAGAGGCCGCGGACAGGTTGCGAGCGCACATCCGGCAGGACTGGGGGCCGCAGTGTACCAAAGCCGACGAACAGGGACGCGTAGTTCATCCGCTAATGAAGGGTGAGCCTCTGGCGGAGTGGCACTGCCTGCATTGCGATGGGAAGTTCACTGGAACTCAAATGGCCGCAAACATGTGGCACTGCCCCAAATGCAGCGCGACACCGATAGACATCTTTCCGGAGGCGTTCTGGAGGGAGCCCTTCCCTCCTCACAAGGT
>DASYHX010000520.1:0-3021 GCA_035998065.1 Pseudorhizobium sp. | reverse complement strand
GGCTACCTCGGTCGGGACGCCCGCGCGCTTGCCGCTGTCGACCTCAGCCTTCTTCACCCACTCATGCAGCGTCTGCGGAACGCAGCCGATCTTCTCCGCAATCGAAACCACCGCTGCCCAGCGAGAGGGGTAATCACGTTCATGATCGATCACCATACGCACCGCGCGCTCGCGGACTTCCGGCGCAAACTTGTTCGTTGTCTTGCTCATACAGGCTCCACCTTCTCAGGAGTTGGAGCCTCCGGCAAACCCGGCGCGGTTCATTATAGAGGGATAGCCCGTTGCTACGCGAACGGCAGCTTCATGCGAGCTGGCCATTTGACATTACCCTTCTGCGCGAGTTCCTCTGTCACAGTGGTGCAAATAGCTTGATGCTTGATGCGCCTAGGATGTGGCTGGAGAGCGAAAAATCCGGGTTGTCGATTGTGCCAACACGCTGTAGCAACAGGGTGTGCAGCCGTTGGCTGTACACCAGCGTTTTCAAGGCCTTGTAGGGCGTGAGAATTTGACTGGGGCTCCTGCCGCCCCAGCCAATCATCTATTTTGATGATTAGAAATGGCAAAAATCCGGGATTCTAGCCCATAGAATTCTTGGCTGGGCCGGCACTGTAGCAAGTCACTGTTGTAAGCGACTGTAGCAGGTGCCTGTGGTAATCGTTGCCAATGCCTTCCGCCGCGACGCCGTCTATTGGTGGCGCCGGACCATCTGTTTGCCGGATCGGCGAACGAATCCTATAAGATTATCGCTTAGCCTTCTGACCAAGGAGCTAAGCATCGCGCGCGGGCGGGCCGGCGCGATGACGGCTTATAGTGAGACGGTCAGGATGGGCCTCTATCAACGTATTGCCAGCGAAGGATTATCGCCGGCGCAACAGAAGAAGCTGTTTGCCGACGAAATGCGCCTTTACCGCGATGCGCTGGAACATGAGCAGGCGCGCTGGCAGGCCGATCCCAACCTGCGGGACGTTTCAGATCCGGCGCGCGACCTTCAGGCTTTCGAAGCACTCTGGCGGGCATTTTCCGCAACCGGCGTCATTGACCGGCCATCGACGCATTATGCGCGCACCCACTTCCTCGGCCTGGATGAGGATGAACAAAACAACCTGCGCCTGCTGTTGAATGACACGCCAAACTTCACGGCAAACTTCCAAGCGGAAGTGACGCAGGCGCTGGATCGGGTCGGTATCCCCATGACCCAAACCAACTTGCCCCTCGCGATGAAAATCATACTCGAGGCGCGCACGGCGGCTGCCCACGCATGCCGCGTGGGACTCGTGCCGGATGATTTCGAGGAACGGATGACGGAGCCACCGCCCATCCCGCTCACTTCGGCTTCCGTGTTGCCTTCAGTGATGCCTGAGGTCGTTCCGGATACCCCGCTGTTCGTGCCACAGCCGCAGGTTTTAGGTTCATTGTCGCCCGAAATGGTGCCAGAGCCGTGGCGCTCGATGACGCCGGTCGAGGTGGCGGAACGGTTCATTACCGAAACGCCGAAGATGTTCGAGCATCGCCAGAACGGAAAGCGAGCATCCGAACAGACCGGCGAGCAGACGCTGCGGCAGATCCGCTGGGCGGCGAAACTCCTTCAGTGCACCATGGCGGTAGGACAGCCGCTGTGGACCGTATCGACTGAGGACTTGAGAAAATTCGACGCTTGGCTCGATCGCCTGCCGGTCACCTTCGGCAAGTCGAGCAAAGACCGGGTTGGAAATATCGATCTTGAGAGCGTCGCTCAACGTGCACTGGAGCGGGTCGAGGAAGGGGACCTGCAACCGGATCAGATCGGACTTACCATCCCGACCGCGAACAAGCACTACCGCAAGATTGCGCAGGTACACGCCTTTCTGCGCAAGAAAATTTCGGGATTGCCCGCGCTCGACTTTGGCGAGTTCACCCAGCCGGATCGGAAGGATGAAAGAGAGGCAAGATTGCGATATACTCTGGAGCAAGGCCGGGATATTTTCTCGCTGCCGCCCTGGACCGGCTGCGTCGGAGAAAAGGACCGCTTGTCCGTGGGCCAGAGGGTTATTCACGACAGCCTTTATTTCGTGCTTTTGCTGGTCTGGTACACGGGCGCACGCCGCGAAGAGATATGCAAGCTGCGGATTGAGGACGTCGGCCACATTGATGGCATCTGTTTCCTTCGCATTGAGACGACCGATACGGGACGCGTCAAGAATAGCAGCGCAACTCGGTGCATCGCCGTGGCGGATGAGGTCATCCGGCTGGGCTTCGTCGCCTATGTCGAGGCGTTGAAAACGGCCGGCGAAACGCTGCTGTTTCCAGAACTGGCGCCGGCACCTGGAACCAAGCGGAAGCGCGGTGACGTCTTTTATAAGCTCTGGTGGATTTACATTCGGCCGATGGTTCCCTCGCTTGTCCGCGGGCAGGCCATGCATTCGGCCCGACACACCGTTTCCGACGAACTGAAGCAACAGGAGATATTTCTCGAATTCCGCAACGACCTGCTCGGCCATAAGGGACAGGGCGGTGAAGGCGTTACCCGTTATCCCTCGGCAACCCGACTTCGGACGGTGCTCTCGATCGTCAACCGTATCCCCATCGTTACGGATCATCTTCCCGGTGTTTCGACGATCACCCTATTGCCGAAGCATATGATGCAGCCTCGGCCCACCAGGAAAACGGGATATTGATCGCTGCGCCTCCTCGAATGTCTCGGTGCATCGGAATGGTGCATGGTCGTGGATGACAGGTTTTGGTCGACGGCGGAATCGGCAGCTAGGCGTCATTCTCTGCCACTTATTAGCTTGGACGCCGCTCCCAGAACCGAACACGCGCTGAAGGCCTCAAGCGACCGGGAAGAAGGACCGGGGTTGGGACTTTGCTGCCCTTCGCGAGCAATGGATCGAACGGCAGATTTTGTCGGGAGCTGACTTCGGCGTTTTCCCTGCCAGCATCGCATAGCGACAGAAACTGTGAAGGGTTTCGGGCGCTTGCGTACGAAAGCCTCCAGTGCAGGAACCCGCGGGCCCCACGCGCTGGTCTATGGGTAAAGCGGCT
>DASYHX010000504.1:0-4929 GCA_035998065.1 Pseudorhizobium sp. | reverse complement strand
CTCCGCCGGCTACGACTTCGAGCGGGAAGACAACAGCGACCCGAATGCCATCGGAGGAGCATCCTCCCAATCGACAGTTCATCAATTCCGCAGCGGCATCACTCTCGAGCGTGACGCTGGCATCCTTCGGGGACTGGCGGGGCTTGGTGTCAATCGCGAGATCTACGGAGACGCAAAGCTTCAGGACGGTTCGAACCTTGATCTCAGCGACCGCGATCGCACCACGGCGGATGGCCGGCTGCGCCTGGGCTACGAGATCTCTCCCGCCCTCATCCCCTTCGTTGAGATCCGCGGTGGTCGCACATTCTACGATGAACGGCAGGATGCGGGAGGCTACGAAAGGTCCTCGTGGATCTATGGCGCGCGTGGCGGTGTCGAGGTCGATCTTGGAGAAAAGCTGAGAGGCGAGCTTGGCGCCGGATACGAGTGGGTCGACTATGACGACCGGCGCCTTGAGACACTCGATGGCGTAGCGCTTGACGGGCGCCTGAACTGGTCTCCCCGCCGCGGAACAGATCTAGACCTTGCCTTGCGCACGACCTTGCAGGATGCCGCGAGCGCAGGTTCCAACGGCTGGGTCGAGTATAATCTTGCCGCCACCCTGACGCATCAGTTGCGACACAATCTCATCGGCCGGCTTACAGGAGGCGCAACACAGCGCGAGTTCCCGCATGCAGCCGACGAAACTACGTGGATTACCGGCGCCGGCCTGACTTGGAACCTGAGCCGCTATCTGGAAATGACAACGGCGCTCGAATACGAGCTGACCGACCGCGTCGGCACCGACACCAGAACGCTTCGGGCCGGTCTCGGCCTTACCCTTCGCCGATAGCAAAACGCCCGGTACAAGGCCGGGCGAAAGCTTCTGCCATGCCTGCCGGTTCAGCCGAGCTTTGCTACCATATCCTTCAGCGGCCCCTCGATTGCCGGACGGATATCGCCGCGTTGAAGTGCGAAGGCGAGGTTAGCCAGGATGAAGCCATCCTTGGCGCCACAGTCGAAGGTCTGCCCCCTGAAGTGGTAGGCGGCGAACTCCTGTTGCTTGGCAAGCGCGAGCATGCCGTCGGTCAACTGGATTTCGTTGCCGGCACCTCGCTCCTGCGTCTCCAGGATCTCGAAGATCTCCGGTTGCAGGATGTAGCGGCCATTGATGTAGAAGTTCGAGGGTGCCGTCCCCTTGGCCGGTTTCTCGACCATCTGGGTGATCTTGAATCCTTCTCCGACTTTGTCACCCACGCCGACGATGCCGTATTTATGAGCCATCTCGGGATCGCACTCCTCCACCGCCAGAACATTCCCGCCGGTTTGCTCGTAGATCTCGACCATTCCCTTCAGGCAGCTCTTCTGCGATGACATGATCATGTCGGGAAGCAGGACGGCAAAGGGTTCGTTGCCGACGATGTCGCGAGCGCACCACACGGCGTGCCCGAGGCCGAGCGGCACCTGCTGGCGCGTGAAGCTCGCCGTCCCGGCCGTCGGCAGCAGGTCCGCAAGCAGACTGAGTTCGGCGTTCTTGTTGCGCTCGCGCAGCATCTGCTCCAGTTCGTACTGGATATCGAAATAGTCTTCGATGACGCCCTTGCCGCGGCCCGTGACGAACACGAAGTGCTCGATGCCGGCTTCCGCTGCCTCGTCCACGACATACTGGATGACCGGCTTGTCAACGACGGTCAGCATTTCCTTCGGCACGGCCTTTGTAGCCGGAAGGAACCGGGTGCCCAGTCCCGCAACTGGAAAGACAGCCTTACGAATCTTCTTCTGTGCCACGCACACCTCCTGAGCACATTTCGATGTGCCAATCACAATCCCGTCATTTTGGGCTGATTTACGTTCGGATACAACCGGTGACGCCATCTCGTACAATATGGTAAAGGGTTTGTTGACCCTGTGCTGTTATCCATTCGTTAAGCCGGACACCATGCTCGGTGAAGTATGAACTTGATGAGCAACGGACACGACTGCCGATGACACTCTTTACTATCGATCGCATTCGCGGCCTCGCCCTCGCCCTGATCGCAGGGGCTGCCCTCGCGACCACTCCGATACATGCCCGCGCCGATGCGGGTTTCAAGTCTTGGATCGCAGATTTCTACCCGACTGCGGCCAAGGCCGGCATCAGCCGTTCAACCTATGAGAAAGCGTTCGCCGGCATTAATGGGCCGGACAGGGCGGTCCTCGAGAAAGCTGCCTACCAGCCGGAATTCAAGTCCCAGGTCTGGGACTATCTCGATTCCCGCGTGAACCCTTATACCGTGCAGATCGGCCAGCAGATGCTGTCGAAGCATGGGCGAACGCTGTCTGCTCTCGAACGCCATTTTGGCGTCGACAAACATGTTCTTCTGGCCATCTGGTCCATGGAATCCAACTATGGAGCCGTCCTGGAGAAGCCGGATCGCCTGCATCATGTCCCGCAAGCCTTAGCCACACTTGCCTGGGGCGATCCCAAGCGGGCCAAGTTTGCCCGCACGCAGCTTGTCTCTGCGCTGAAGATCCTTCAATCGGGTGACATCACGCCGGGTCATCTCACCGGCTCCTGGGCCGGCGCCATGGGCCACACACAGTTCATCCCGTCGAGCTATCTCCTCTACAAGTTCGATGCCGACGGCAATGGCAGTGCCGATATCTGGAACTCCATTCCGGACGCGCTTGCGACCTCCGCCAACCTGCTGGCCAAGAACGGGTGGCAGACGGGCAAGACCTGGGGCTATGAAGCGGTCCTGCCGCGTGGCGCTGCAAAATACGACGGGCAGACCAAGACCTTGGCACAGTGGGCGGCGCTCGGCTTCGCGCGCCCCAACGGCAAGCCCTTTCCCCGCCCGAGCGATCGCGCTGAACTGAAGCTGATGGCCGGCGCCGGTGGTCCCGCCTTCCTCATGACGCGCAACTTCTTCGTGATCAAGCGTTACAATGCAGCTGATACCTACGCTCTTGGAGTGGGCCTGCTCGCCGATCAGATCGCCGGCTTTGGCGGGATGCAGCAGCGCTGGCCGCGGCCGGATGGCACGCTCGACGTGGCGGAGAAGTTCGAACTGCAGACGAAGCTCAAGCAACTCGGTTACTACCAGGGTGAGATCGACGGAAACTTCGGCTCCGGCTCGAAGGCAGCCATTTCCGCGATCCAGCAGCGGCTGGGGATGGAAGCCAATGGTGAGCCGTCGCATCACCTTCTCAAGGCGCTGCGCTGAGTTGACAACCACATCCTCTCGCCCCAGATCGCGCTCTTGAGCTCCTGGGGCGAGAACAGACGGCAAAAGCATGAAGGTTTTGCAGAATATGGGCGGTCTCCGCATCTTCCGCCGGTGCATGGTGATCTTCCTCACCCTGTTGCTGGCATGGCCCATGCATTGGGACAGAGCTTCCGCGCAGGAGCCGGCTCCGCGTCGCAACCTTCTTGATATGATCTTCGGCGGTGGCCGGCGCTACATCGATCCGCCGCCGCCGATGCGGGAAGTCGCTCCACGGCGTCAGCGGCAACGCGAACAGAGACCGCCGAGACGCAACCGTGCTCCGGCAGCACGAGCCTCGGCTCCGCGGCCTGCACCACCCCCAGCGCCTGCAAAGCCAGAACCGGTCGAAAAGCTCGAGAATGCGCGGTCGATCCTGGTGGTCGGAGATTTCCTCGCCGGCGGTCTCGGCAGCGAACTCCAGACAGCTTTCGAGCAGTCACCGGGTGTGGTCGTGGCAGAGAGAAGCAACGGCTCTTCCGGCCTCGTGCGCCAGGACTACTACAACTGGCCGGAGCAATTGCCGACTGCCTTGGAGGAGGTCAAGCCAGCGCTGGTGGTCGTGATGATCGGGGCCAACGACCGGCAGCAGATGAAGACGCAAGGGGGCCAACTTGATTTCCCCGCTGATGACTGGTTCAGGGAGTACGAGCGCCGCGTGCGCGAACTCGGCACCATTGTCACGAACCGAGACATTCCGCTTTTGTGGGTTGGTCTGCCATCCTTCCAGTCGCCGTCGCTGATGCGCGACGCCGTGAAGCTCAACGGCGTTTATCGCGCCGAGATGTCCAAGATCGGCGGAGAGTTTGTGGATATTTGGGATGGCTTTGTCGACGAGGAAGGCAAGTTCATCGTCACGGGGTCTGATATGAACGGCCAACAGGCCCGCCTCCGGGGTTCCGACGGGATAGGCTTCACGACCGCCGGCAAACGCAAGCTTGCGTTCTACGTCGAAAAATATGCCCGACGGCATCTTGGGGAAATGGCCAGCCCGGAACTGGTCGAGCTTGATGCCAGCAACCTGCCGGAACTTCAGATCCTGCCGCCCTCACCCACGGCGGCGGTTCCTGTTCAGCCAATCAGTCTGACGGACCCGGAGTTGGACGGTGGCAGCGAGCTGCTCGGCGCAGCCCCACTCCCGGCCTCCATCGTCGAGTCACCGCGCGACATGCTGGTCAAGCGTGGCGAACTTCCGCCCGCCCCGAAGGGAAGGATAGACGACTACAGGCGTTCGGAAGAGCGCTGAAAACGGGTCCCCAAGACCGCGCCTTGCCGTAGTCGCCCCGATGGCGGCTATTGCCGGTCTCCGCTCGATATGCTCTGCGAAAACCTGTATGACGCCAATGGTCCTCGACCCTTGTCGACTGGGATGCGCCGGTTGACGCCAGCGCCCACTATGCGGGCAGCACAGACGCCCCCATCAGTGCTTCGTCGATCGCGCGCGCTGCCTGGCGCCCCTCACGGATTGCCCAGACAACCAGGGACTGGCCACGGCGCACGTCGCCAGCAACCCAGAACTTGTCGACCGATGTCCGGTAGTCGCGGTCGTTTGCGACGACATTGGTCGAGCCCCGACGGTCGACATTCAGCGTCAGCTTGCCTTCCAGTTCGCTCAGGACGCCCTCCTGCAGAGGCCCGGAGAAGCCGATGGCGATAAAGGCGAGGTCCGCCTTGATGATGAAGTCGGTGCCGGCGATTGGCCTAC
>DASYHX010000499.1:0-5748 GCA_035998065.1 Pseudorhizobium sp. | reverse complement strand
ACTTATCGTGCGGCAGACGCCGCTTGCGCCGCCGCCTTTGATCGAGACGTTGATTGAGCAAGGCTGGCAACGGTTTGAGACTGTCCAAGTCATGACAGCGGATCTGGGACGTCCCGCACTGCCGGACACCATCGATCATTTGCCGACGCATGACATCGGACGGTTCGTCGACGCTAACCTGCAAGTGCGCGGTGAAGATCCGGGACTGAAGCCTGCCTTGGCAGAGGTACTGAGTGCCATCAAGCCGGTGACGGGACTGTTCGTCATTGAGAAGCCGCGACATGGCCCAATGGCTGTGGCGCTTTGCGTGCAGGACAACGATCTTGCCGGAGTCATTGAGTTCGCCGTGGCAGAGGCTTTCCGGCGTCAGGGCTTCGGAGCTGAAATGCTTGCCTCCGCACTACGCTGGGCGCGCATCAGTGGCGCCCGCAGTGCATGGTTACAGGTTCTTGACACGAACATGCCCGCGCTTGAGCTCTATCGGAAGTTCGGGTTTGAAACAGTTTATGAGTATCACTATTGGCGGGAGGCGGATCAATGACGAGCATACGTCCGCTCCTGCTCGTTGCTGCCTGCGCACTTATCGATGCAGACGGGCGTATCCTTCTTGCGCAGCGTCCGGAGGGAAAGTCGCTTGCTGGGCTTTGGGAATTTCCCGGTGGTAAAGTCGAGCCGGGAGAGACACCTGAGGAGACGCTAATTCGGGAACTGGAAGAGGAGCTTGGAATTTTCACGAAGGTGCCATGTCTCGCGCCACTCACCTTCGCCAGCCACAACTACGATGCATTTCACCTGCTGATGCCGCTCTTCATCTGCCGCCGCTACGAGGGCATCCCGATGGGTCGTGAAGGGCAGGCGATCAAGTGGGTGCGGCCACGTGATCTTCGTTCCTACCCTATGCCGCCGGCCGACGAGCCCCTGATTCCTATCCTCCAGGACCTGCTCTAAAGTCACAGTCGTTGCCGGAATAGCAACGACGTTAACAGATCGTTTATCCGGATGTCCTAGGCTCTTCTTTCACCAAGGCAGTGTATGCGTTGACGAGGCTTGAGACCATGGACGAGGAAGTCTGGATGACTGTGCGGGCTCGCAAGCGATTATCCCACAGATCCGGCAGGACCGGTGCACTAAACATCGCGCTGTTGTTCGGCACTGCCGCAATCGCACTGTCCCTGATCGTTACTCCGATGCTCGCCGAACAGCACGACATGCGCCACCTGGCGCACGTCCAGGAAGAAGTCGATTGGATGACGACTGGTTCGATTGGTGGCACCAAACAAGGGTCGAGACATTACACGATCCGTCGCAGCGTGCTTCAGAAGACGCCGGGATCCATCTGCATCATCCAGCCCTACGACGTCGACAACCGCTGCTAATCTGGTAACTGTTGAATCAACTGCGAAGGAAATCCTATGCATCTGCTCCGGTCCCTGTCGCGGTCGAAGGAAGGTGCCACGGCAATTGAATACGGGCTCATCGCAGCATTGATAGCGGTCGCCCTGATCGTTGGACTTGGCGGGTTTTCGGATGCGCTGCTGAATGTCTTCAACACGATTGAAGGTTATCTGGAGAGTGCAGTCAGCTAACGTCCGTCGCTGCCGCGGTGATCAGGCGGCATTTTCAACGCATCGGCGAGCCGCATCTTAGCAGAGCCGGGCTTGAGCGGTTGCTGCTGGCTCTCGTGGGGAGCCCAGCCGGATGCATAGATGATGGAAAACGTCGCTCTGATGCGCCCGTCCGAGTCAGAGTAGCGCTCCGCGTAGAGTTCCGCAGCACGGAAGAAAAAGGCTCGGTTAACCGGTACTCTGCTTCGCCCGACCAGCGGATTGGCCATGCCCATGGCGCGCAGATCGCGCATCAGAGGAAACAGTGACTCATAGCGCACGATATAGCTCTCAACATCGACCACCGGCAACGAAAAACCCGCTCGTTGCAGTAGGGCGCCGACATCGCGAACGTCGGCGAAGGGGATGACCCTTGGGCTGGCGCCGCCGCTGATCTCTGCTTCCGCCGTCAGAAGGATCTCACGGAGTTCAGCCAGCGTGCCGGCCCCGGGGATTGCCGCAAGAAAGAGGCCATCCGGCCTTAAGGCCCGGCGTATGCGGACCAAGGTCCCTGGCGTATCATTGACAAGGTGCAGCGATAGCGGAGACAGGACGAGGTTGACCGATGCGGGTGCGAGCGGCACGTCGTCCAGCGGGGCAGTCGTTATTTCTCCCGCTCCAGCAAAGACGGCGTCCGTCTCGATTCGGCTGATCGTGTCGACCTTACCCGTCTCCAGCGCCAGCCGGGCAGCGACACCCGTTCCGCCGTGCAGCTCGGCAGCGGCATCGAAATGCCGCTCGACCACTGAAAGGCGCTCGGCAAGTTCGCGTGCCGCGATGTCGAGCAGGAACGCTGCGCCAGAATCCCCTCGGCAAAACGCCCGCTTGCGCCGCTCTGCTGCCAGCGCCTGATCGAAAATCACTTCCATCGCGTCGTCCAATCTCTAAACTGCTTGCGCAATGGCGCGTCCCGCCCGCTAATGTCAATCCATGGTGGCTGATCACCCAGAGCAGAAGCTCGGTATCCTCAGGCGATCCTCCGCACTCCTGCGGTGGGTGGGCGAACTCGTCTATCCGTCCGTCTGCCCCGCATGTGGTGTGCGCACAGGGCGACACGCAAGTTTCTGCCCCACTTGCTGGGGCCAGATCCGCTTCATTGAGCGGCCTTATTGCGACGTTCTCGGCATCCCGTTCAGCTATGACCCGGGCGAGGCCATTGTGTCTGCGGAGGCGATCGCTGATCCGCCGTTCTTCGACCGACTGCGTAGCGCTGCGATCCATGAGGGGCCGGTGCGACATCTGGTGCATGGCCTGAAATATCGCGACCGGACCGATCTGGCGCCGATGATGGCGGCCTGGATGCTGCGCGCCTCTGATGGCTTCGTTGCCCGGAGCGACGCGATCGTCCCTGTGCCGTTGCATCGCTGGCGATTTGTCAGCCGAAAGTTCAACCAGTCCGCCGAACTTGCACGCCACTTGGCAGGGCAGTCGGGTCGACCGTTTCTGCCAAGCACGCTTATCAGGGTCAAGAATACCTCCCGCCAAGTGGGCCTGACCGCGAGGCGCCGTGAGGCGAACGTCCGGGCAGCCTTCAAGGTAGTGCCGGGTCGGGAAACGGATGTGGTCGGTAAGCACATCCTGCTGGTTGACGACGTGTTTACGACGGGTGCGACCGTCTCCTCTGCAACACGCGCCTTGAAGAAGGCAGGGGCTGCTGAGGTCACGGTTTTGACCTTTGCAATGGCCGTCGCCGGGCCTATATGAAGAGCTAATGACAGTGCAAATGCGCGGCCGCTGCCGCCCCGTCCGCGCTTGGAGAACCTGATGGCA
Organism: Pseudorhizobium sp.; assembly: GCA_035998065.1. Taxonomy (GTDB): domain Bacteria; phylum Pseudomonadota; class Alphaproteobacteria; order Rhizobiales; family Rhizobiaceae; genus Neorhizobium. The sequence continues at coordinate 2,374 of DASYHX010000499.1, read as the reverse complement.
GACGTCACGATCTACACCCGCCAAGGCTGCGGCTACTGCGTTCGCGCAAAGTCGCTGCTCACAACCAAAGGCGTCAATTTCACCGAACACGACGCGACCTACGCGCCGGATCTGCGGCAGGAAATGATCGGTAAGGCGAACGGCCGGTCGACCTTCCCGCAGATATTCATCAACGGTGAGCACGTCGGCGGTTGCGACGATCTCCACGCGCTGGAACGAGCTGGAAAGCTCGATCCAATGCTCGCCAACTGAGGAGAGGGACGATGACGTTCAAGGCGGCTGCGATTCAGATGTGCTCCGGCGTCGATCCGGAAAGAAATGCGGCTGACATGGCCCGGCTGGTGCGTGAGGCGGCAAGTCAAGGTGCAGTGTACGTCCAGACCCCGGAGATGACCGGCGCTGTGCAAAAGGACCGTCAGGGTCTTAAGGCGGTACTGAGGGACGAGGCTGGCGACCTCATCGTTTCCAAAGCACAGGAACTTGCCCGTGAACTCGGCATCCACGTCCATGTTGGCTCCACGGCCATTGCGCTGGATGACGGTAAGATCGCCAATCGGGGTTTCCTGTTTGCGCCGGGCGGCAGCCGGATCTGCACCTACGACAAGATCCACATGTTCGATGTCGACCTCGATAACGGCGAAAGCTGGCGCGAGAGCGCCGTCTATCGCCCTGGGGGCGCGGCACGCGTTGCCGATCTTCCTTTCGCTAAGCTCGGCTTCGCGATCTGCTACGACGTGCGCTTTCCGGCGCTCTTCCGCACGGAGGCTGTCGCTGGGGCTGAAGTTCTAACGGTTCCGGCCGCCTTCACACGCCAGACGGGCGAAGCGCACTGGGAAGTGCTGCTGCGGGCACGGGCGATCGAAAACGGTGCCTTCCTTATTGCAGCCGCCCAAGCTGGCGTTCACGAAGATGGCCGCGAAACCTTTGGCCACTCGATGATCATCGACCCTTGGGGCAAGGTCCTTGCTTCCGCCGGAGGCAGCGGTGAAGCCGTCATCGTGGCGGAAATCGATGTCGATCAGGTCAAGGCTGCCCGCGGGAAGATCCCAAACCTCAAGAACGCCCGCGACTTCACGCTCGATACCGTGACGGCGGAGGCGAAAGGGGTCGCCGCGTGATCCGTTATTCCCTCGTCTGCGACAACGCCCATAGCTTCGAAGGCTGGTTTTCCGGAAGTGCCGACTTCGATCGACAGATCGGAGCGGGCTTCCTCACCTGTCCCGTCTGCAGTTCGGCTGAAATTTCCAAATCCTTGATGACGCCGTCCGTTGCCACAGCGCGAAAGCGCGAGGAGAAGCAGGCAGTGGCGATGGATATGGCGCAGAAGCAGATGATGGCGAAGCTGAAGGAAGCGGTTGCCGCCATCAAGGCCAACGCCGAGGATGTCGGGGCCAAATTTCCCGAGGAGGCGCGCAAAATCCACTACGGCGAGACTGATGCTCGAGGAATCATAGGTCAGGCCAGCTTTGCGGAGGTGCGGGAACTCTTGGACGAAGGCATAGAGATTGCGCCGCTACCGGTGCTCCCTAACGACGCTAACTGAGTGTCAGCTCCGCTTCTTCGCGAGCAGCATGTAGTTGACGTCCATGTCCGGCGACAGGTTCCAGCGGTCCTGAAGGGGATTGAAGAAGACGCCGGTGCGGTGGATGATGTCCAGGCCTGCGGCGGAAAGCGGCGTCTCAACCTCGTCCGGGCGCACGAGCTTTTCGTATTGGTGGGTTCCTTTCGGCAGCCAGCGCAGCACGTTTTCCGCTGCGAAGATGGCGAGTGCCCGTGCCTTGAAGGTGCGGTTGATGGTGGCGACGAACATCAGTCCGCCGGGTTTGACCATGGCGCCGCAGGTGCGCATGAAGAAGTCGACATCCGCCACATGTTCGACGACCTCCATGTTGAGGACAACGTCAAACGTCTCGCCAGCCTCTGCGAGCTGTTCGGCAGTCACGGCACGATAGTCCACATTGACGCCGGTTTCGGCGGCATGCGTCTGCGCAATCCTGATGTTCTTTTCCGACGGGTCGGCGCCGACGACGCTCGCGCCCATGCGAGCAACGGGCTCTGAAAGCAGACCGCCGCCGCAACCGATGTCGAGGACCCGCAGGCCGGACAGCGGTAGATGCCCTTTCGGATCGCGGCCGAAATTCTCCGAGACGCGGTCTCGGATATAGCCCAGTCGCACAGGATTGAACTTATGTAGCGGCTTGAACTTGCCCGTAGGGTCCCACCATTCCGCCGCCATCGCGGAGAAGCGATCGACTTCACTTTGGTCGATGGTGGTTTTTGCGGCATCGGTCATGGGTCGTTACCTCCGGCGTTCGAGCCTGAGGTCGGACGATCGGCGTCAGATGTCAAGGGTCGTTTCCACTGCTTTGATCCG
>DASYHX010000459.1:0-5464 GCA_035998065.1 Pseudorhizobium sp. | reverse complement strand
GCTCCCATGAACAGCAGAATGAAGCAGAGGAAGCGGCCCTGCTGCGGATGGCCTTTCATGTAGCCGCCCGAATAGAGCACGATCAGCGTGCCGATCCCGGTGATCAGCAGCGCAAAAGTCAGCGACAGGCCATCGAGAAACCAGGAGAAGGAGAGGTTGAGGCTCGGAACCCAGGCGTAGCCGCCCGTCACCACCTCCCCGGCGGCAATCTGCGGCAGAAATGTCAGGAAGTGCAGGAACGCGAAAAGTGGCGCGAGAGCCAGTCCCCAGCTTCCGCCATGACCAAAACGGCGGACAACCGCCGGGGCAAGCAGAGCAGCCAGGAACGGCAAGAACAGACACAACAACGTCAACGGCGCCTGATCAGCCATACCTTCTCCCGCTCGTTCTGTTCGGATCGCCCCCTCGGACGGATTGAATACAGCTGCATATGGGAAAGAAAACGCAGCCTCAAGACCTTTGCCGTCAAACGATGGTGTGATCAGCCTTTTCCAACAGGTCTCTGACGCCTATCTGTCGTGCAACGAAAGGACTATCCATGTCAGACGCGACGAAACCACGCATCGAAAAGACTGAAGCCGAATGGCGCGAGCAGCTGACGCCGGAGCAATACCGGATCCTGCGCGAGCATGGCACGGAGCGCCCCTTTACAGGACCCTACTGGGACAGCACGGACAAGGGCATTTACCACTGCGCCGCCTGTAACGAGGCGCTGTTCGTTTCCGATACGAAGTTCGACGCCGGCTGCGGCTGGCCCAGTTACTTCGAGCCGGTGAAGCCGGGCGCCGTGACCGAGCACCGCGATACGGCTTTCGGCATGGTCCGCACGGAAGTCCGCTGCGCCAACTGCGGTGGCCACCTCGGACATGTTTTTCCCGACGGCCCCCCGCCGACGGGACTGCGCTATTGCATCAACGGCCATTCGATGGTGTTCGAGCCGATCGAGTAAGGGCGGACGCAGCGTGGGTTCCGAGAGGCTCACCGATTGCATCCGGCGTTTATGCTCTGACAACAAGAAGGGGCGACGGTTCGACCGCCGCCCCTTCTTGGAGCTTTGATTCCGCAAGTTGCGGATCAGAATTCCTGCCAGTCCTGGGCAACAGCGGCGTTGCCGCGCGCGAAGCTGGTCGCGATCTTCTGTCGAAGCGCCTGGGCACCAGAGGGAATTGGAACGGCGTCACTGCGTACTGCACGCGGGCTGTCGGCACCGGCGAGGCGGAACCGGGTGATCAGACGTGCAAGGTTTTGTGCCTCCTCCGCCAGCCTGTTGATCGCAGCGGTGGATTCTTCCACCATCGCCGCGTTCTGCTGTGTCATCTGATCCATCTGGTTGACGGCAACGCTCACTTCCGCGAGCCCCGTCGACTGTTCCTTTGCAGCAAGCGCGATCGAGTGAACGTAGCCGTTGACCTTTGCCACGTGCTCCTCGATCTGGCGCAAGGCCTCGCCCGTTCCCGTGACCAGCTTAACACCTGAATTGACCTCTTCACCCGAACGCGAAATCAAGGACTTGATGTCCTTGGCAGCGTTCGCGGAGCGCTGGGCAAGCTCCCTGACTTCCTGTGCAACGACGGCGAACCCCTTGCCGGCCTCTCCGGCGCGTGCCGCCTCGACACCAGCGTTGAGGGCGAGGAGGTTCGTCTGGAATGCTATTTCGTCAATCACGTTAATGATCTGACCAATCTCGGACGACGCCTGCTCGATCCGCCCCATTGCAAGCACGGCGTCGTTGACGACAACCCCGGACTGTTCGGTGCTGCGCCGCGCCTCGTCAACCATCTGGCTCGATTCGACCGCCCGCTCCGTGGAGGTCTTCACCGCCACCGTAATCTCCTCGAGTGCGGAGGAGGTCTCCTCGAGCGACGCTGCCTGCTGCTCCGTCCGCTTGGAGAGATCGTTCGACGCGACGCGCATCTCCCCCGCGCCGGAACTGATGGTCTCCACTGCCGCCCGCACCTCTTCCAGAGCGGTGCGAAGATTGCCTATGGTGGTGTTCACGTTGTCGCGAAGCTCTGCGAACGCACCCTGGAAATTGCCGTTCATGCTCTGCGTCAAGTCACCTTCCGCCAGGGCCGACAGGACACGGCGGGTTTCAGCTACGCCATCGTCCACGGATATAACCAGCTGATTGACGCCGTGGGCGAAGCGGTTGAGGTCGTCGTTGTCGTAGTCTTTCGTAATGCGCTGGGAGAAGTCGCCGGCAGCAGCAGCGGCAACAACGGTGCCGATGCTTGATTGAAGATCGGCGCTCTTGGAACGCAGAGCCGCTTCCCGCGCGTTCATGTCCCGCACCTTGATGCCGTTCTGCTTGAAGATCTCGACGGCACGGGCCATCTCGCCAATCTCGTTCTGCGTTGCAGTGTACGGTATCTCGATGTCCAGCTGTCCCTGAGCGAGCTTGCGCATCACCTCCGTCGTGCTGTTGATCGGGCGAGCGATGCCGCGAACCGCAAAGAGTACCGCACCGATACCTGCCACAAAGGCCAGGCCCAGCAGCGCGATGGTGATTGCCTGCGCGGACTGGAAGGCTGCGGCACTCTTCTCGAAGCTTGCCTTGGCGGCGTTCATGCTGAATGCGCGGACTTCTTCGCCCCGTGTATCCAGTTCATTGTAGGCGATGCGCCCTTCCTCGTTGAGGAGCGTTGCGGCCCTCTCCTTCTCCCCGGCGGCGGAGAGCTGGATGATCTGATCGTGAAGCTGCAAGAACTCGCCAAGCTCCGTCTCGAATTGTGCATAGACCGTCTTCTCATCCTGGGAGGACGGGTAGCTTTCGTAGCGCGCCATTCGCTCCTTCAGCTTGTCCAGATCCTCCTTCATCAGGTCGCGCGCACGATCCATCTGCGCCGGCGTCTGAGCCAGCACGTGGCGGTTCTCGTTGATCCTGATGTTGGCGAGGGAGGTATTGATCTTGTTGGTGATATCGACGCTCGGTATCGACTGCTGTGCCAGCATCTCGACATCGTTGAATATCTCCTCGACGGTCCAGAGAGCGTAGAGGCCTTGGCCGGCGAGCAACAGCAGCAGGGTAGAGATGACAGTGATCAAGGACGTCTTAAGCGATAGGGTCAAGCGCTTCATCGTGATCTCGTGTGTGGCGATCGGGAACGCTCATGCGAGGCTGATCGGTTCAGGGACTTGTCGTCATCATGCCGACGGGGAGGAGCAATTTGCGCAACCGCTAAAAGTGGAGCGGGATCAGCTGCTTACCCACTCATGGTTAATGAAGGGTAAGACGTGCCGCGGCCACTAACCGCGGGAACGCGGAGGATGCGAAGGGCCCTTACCCTTGGTCAGCTGTTCAACGACATCGGCTTCTCCCCGCCCGGCGGCAAGCCGAACAGGTAGCGCACCCAGTTGAGGAAGGCCCCGTAGGGGCGCCCAAGCAGGAGCATCATGACGGCGGCGCCGAGCGTGCCGCGCAAAAGACCGCCGCCGGAGGCTCCACTGACAGCGATGATGGTGGCGTAGATCGGCACCTGAAAGCTCATCAGCGCAACCGTATCCCAAACGAGCTGCGACACCCTCGTGTCGCCGGCGCGGCGCATGATCCAGTCTCGCCAGAGGCCGTAAGGACGTCCGGACGGCACCATCAGCACGGCACCAAGAAGTCGGGCATGAAAGACCTCTTCCCACGTCATGCCGGCGATGAAGCGCTCGTTCAGGATGCCGGTTGCTGTGAAGAAGGCCATCAAAGCCAGCGTATCTGCGAAAAAATTTCGCCAGCGGAGGCTAAGCTGTGGAGTGGGGTCAGGCATGAGTGGTGCCGGTCGTGCTGACGCTTTGCAGGACGCCTGCCGCGGGCGAGGCGACTGATCGAGGGCTCAGTCTCTCGCCTCCTGCCAATGCGGATAGGTGACATAGGCTGTGACTGCGCCCTCTTCATGGGAGCGGATGGTGACTTTCTCTCCCTGCGGCATGTAGATGAGTTCGCCAGGTCCGGCGGTGACCGTCACGTCGTCGGTCGTCACCGTCAGCCGCCCCTCGATCACCATCATGGTGTCGTGCACAGACAGGGTTTCCTCCAGGCTCTGGAAGGGTCCATAGCGGCCGAAGCCGATCGTCACGGGGCCGCCATGGCGCTGGTCCACCACGTTCCCGGCGAAGATGTCGCCCTCCTGGCCGGGCGAACGCTCGAATTCGGCATCTGAGACTGCGAACTTGCTGACATGCATTGGCTCTCTCCATGCTGCGAGACGCGTTGTCGCTGTCAACGCGTGAAGCCCCGCGCGGTTCATCCGTTGTGTCAACTTGCAAGCAAAAGCCCGCCTTGGCGACTGATGCCGCTCTCGATCTCGCCCACCAGCGTGTCGAGCGCAGGATTGCGGACCTTGCGGCCACGCCGCAGCACGTAGGCCAGATCAGGGGGCTGGGGCAGCCCACTCTTGAGGATCTCCATCTCCGGCCGCAGGTGGCGCTCGTTCAGCAGTGCCACGCCAAGACCCGCCACTACGGCGGAGACGATGCCGGCCGAGCTTGAGCATTCGAACACCGTTTCCAGCATCACGCCGCCGTCCTGGCCGATATCGAAGGCCCAGCGCCGATAAAAGCAGTCGTCATCGAAGGAGAGAAAGGGGATACCCTTTTCCGGCGACAGCTCCAGGTTCGGATGCTTCACCCAGTGGAGCTGCTCGCGAAACAGGACGGCATCCGACGGACGGACTTCATGGGCAAAGACCTGGACGATGGCGGCATCGACCTCTCCCTCGTCCAGCATCGCGCGCAATACCAAGCTCATGCGGACCTTCGTGCGCACCGAGACCTGCGGATGCAGCCGGCGGAAGCGGCCGAGGATGCGGGCAAGATCGCTGCAGGTGGTATCCTCTGTCAGGCCGAGGACAAGACGCCCGGCAAGCGTCGTCTTCGACAGGCTGAGCAGCGCCTCGTCATGCAGGCTGAGGATGCGTGCCGCATATTCGAGCAAATCTTCTCCCGCCTCCGTGAAGGTCGGCGCGCCGGGGCGGCGGTTCATCAGGTCGCAGCCGAGGCTCGTCTCAAGCCGCCGGATCTTGTGACTCACCGCCGACTGCGACAGCCCCAGCGCTTCGGCCGCGCGGGTGACGCCGCCGTGATGACGAGCCGCCGACAGCACCCGAAGCGCATCGATCTCCAGCCGCCGGTTGTTCAGGTCGCTCACTGCGTTCATCCGCGATCTCCTCTGGCCGAAGCATGACGTACGACCTGTGCACTGACAACCCAAAATGACAGATCCTACATCCAGATCATGATCCCATCGAAATTTGTCATGTGAAGGCGCAAAGGTGCTCGGCTAGACAATGGCCTCCTTTCTTGCCGCACGAGGCCCCTATGACGGATCAGGCTCTCTTATCGCCGACACCAAAAACGAGCCGGCTGCTCTGGCCGCTGATGGCAATGCTCCTGATCATCGGCTGGAGTTCCGGCTTCGTCGGCATCCGCTATGCGAGCGAAGAGGCAAGCGTCGCGCTGCTGCTCTTCTGGCGCACGC
>DASYHX010000401.1:0-3924 GCA_035998065.1 Pseudorhizobium sp. | reverse complement strand
CGGATCAAGGCGCTGGACAGCCAGATCCGCATCGTCGTCTATCGTCACAAGCCCGTGCAGTTGCTGATGACAGCTCCCGGCGTGGGGTCCATTACAGCTCTTGCGGTGTTCGCCGCCTTTGACAAAGCGAGCCGCTTCAAGCGATCCAGCAGCGCCTGGCCTATCTCGGCCTGACCCGCGGCGCGACAAGTTGGGGAAATCATCGAAGCGCGGTATCGAAGGAAGGCGACAAGTTCGTCAGATCCTGCCTGTTGGAGCCCGCAAACGCCATCTACTGCGAAAACATCGGTGGATCTTGCCTTCGTGACTGGGACCGCGCCATCGCCCAGCGAACCGGGCCAAGAAAGCTAAGTTGGCTCTTGCACGCAAGCTGGCCGGGATGTTGCACGCCATGTGGCGCGATGCCTCCGTCTTTCAGGACACGTTCACGATTGAGTTCAGGGATACCAAAGCATTGGCGCGAGCCTGAATACCTGCGCCCGGCCGATCAGCCGCGGTGCACCTCATGCGTCCTGCCGGGACGCCGGCGGGTAAGATTGCTCCCTTTCCTTGCGGCTATGCCGGCAGCTTTGTCACAGTATGCTTCATCAAGATCGATAGCGAGCATTACCGGACACGCACGACGCCCCCGGCAACGGGGGAAGAACGAGGCACTCGCCGGGACAAGTCAGTCCTTTCTGCTTGCGTCGTACAATGCCGGGTCGATGGACTGTTTCCCAGACTGCGATCGCAATCCTTCTGTCGCGGAAGGTTTCCTTGTTTAATCCAGGCAAGGGGCGTACAGCACCACGAGGCCGAGACGGCCCATGGTGTTTCAAATGCCTGAAGTACTGGTGCTGCTGGTCGAAGACGAGGAATTGCTTGCCCTTGTTCTCGAACAATCGTTCGGGGACGCTGGATACAAGCTGGTGATCGCCGAGCACGGCGCCAGCGGGATCTCCGAACTTGAGAGCGATCCGCATCGGTTCCATGCCATCGTCACCGACATTCGCATGCCAGGCAAGCTAACCGGTTGGGATGTCGCTCATCGCGCCCGGGAACTCGTGCCGACCATCCCGGTGGTCTACATGAGTGGCGACAGCGCCAAGGACTGGGCGGCGAACGGGGTGCCCAACAGCGTCATGCTGACGAAGCCTTTCGCGGTGGATCAGGCCGTGACCGCGGTGTCGCAGTTGCTCAACCAGGTGCCGCCCCAGGCGACCTGAGCCAAGTGCAGATTAGATAGACTATTCTCCGAACGTGACGACGTAACCGAGTTCTACGGCCCGCTGGCAAACGAGATGCAGGACTTCGGGATACTGGTCGGGCAGAGCGGAGGTGGCGGTCAAGGTCTGCGCGGCGACCAGCTTAACGGGCACCTGGGGATGGGCACTTTGGGAAGCTACGGTAGAGTTCCTGATCGCTCGATCCACCGCACGGACAAGATCATGGTTCGTGGTCTGCATCGGTCAAACTACAGCTCGGCGCTGCTCCTGAAGTTCTCCCGGCCCAGTAATCTGGTCTGGATGGCTGCTAGAAGGTCGTCGTCTGCAACCGGTTTGGAAACCCAAGGAACCGGTCCTGCGGGGTAGGCGCCACGGTCATAACCAGTCACGAAAATGTACGGAGTGCCTTGGTCGTCAAGGAGCCGGACCAGCTCAACGCAATCGCCGTCGCTCAGTTTCACGTCCACTGTAACCAGATCGTATTCAGCCTGCGACGTCCGCTCGATGGCCTCTTGGCAGCTGCCGGCCAACTCCACACAATTGCACCCGTTCGCCGCCAGCATTCTCTCGAGGTCCATGGCAATCAGAAAATCGTCTTCGACAACCAGAACGGTGCCGAGGCAGGAAAGGTCTTGCATGGTGCTCCTTGCTGGTGCGGTGGATCGGGACGCCATAAGCCAAGGAATGGAAGGACTGGAGAACGGTCCGAAAGGATACAAACTGGATTGTGTCCCATCTACGCCTTGTGGCGGCGCTGCCCGGAGAGTACTGAGCGAGCATCGTTCGCCGTGTTCAGGGCGCGGACGGCTGAGAGTTGCTCCGTGCTCCCGCCCCGATCTGGGAGCGGGCATGTCTCGAACTCAAGCCATTATTCAGAATCGCCTCCTCAAGTCGCTGACGCCGGAGGATTTCGAAACTATCGGCCCGAACCTGGAACCGTTTCAGCTCGAGCTCAAGCAGATGGTGGCGCATGAAGCCACCCCAATTACCCACGTTTTCTTCGTCGAAAGCGGCGTCCTCTCTCTGCTGGCCCAAAGCCCGGAAGGCCGGATCGAGGTTGGCATGATCGGGAGAGAGGGGGCGCTTGGCGTTGCCGGCGCCTTCGGCGCAGAGCGGCATCCCAACGGTGTCCTGTGCCAGTCCAGGGGCGAAGCATTGCGGATAGCTGCCGATGATCTTCGGCGCGCAGTACAGCAGAGCCCCTCGTTAGCTGCGCGAATGGGCTTGTACCTCCACTTCAAGACAATACAGATCGGCCAGACTGCCTACGCGAATGCGACCCTGAACATTGAGGCTCGGCTGGCGCGATGGATTCTCATGACTGACGATCGGGTGGATGGGTTCGAGCTGACGCTGACGCACGAATTCCTATCCATGATGCTGGGTACGCACCGGCCCGGGGTCACCACGGCGGTCCATGTGCTTGAGGGCGCCAAGATGATCCGCGCGGAACGGGGGACGATCACCGTGCTGGACCGATCCAAACTCGAAGAGCTGGCCAGTGATGCGTACGGTCTAGCCGAAGCAGAATACGAGCGACTCTTCGCCTGAGAGGCCATAGAGCCGCCCACGTTGCGTCTTCAGAGCGCGACTGCTTTTGGGAGCTCTTTTTTGGGGCAGGGAAGTGGCGCTTCCGGCTCACTCTGGTGCACACGTCAGGGCCGCAAGACGCGCTCCCCATGGAGTCTCCCGGGCCATTGAAGCCACGCAGCGTGAGCGACGCGGAGCCTCCTCCTTCTGCTCAGAAGGTTGGCAGTAGCGGCTCTCGAGATTAGTATCTCCTGCCCGGTTTCGTGGTTACCTACGCGCAGGATCTGGCCTTTACCAGCGCTTCAGCACTTTCGAACGTCCCCTTGGGTAAACGCTGATGTCGGCCGGCCTCGTATCACTGACGCGGGGAAACATGTCTCGCCGCCCGATCTGTCGCATAAACGAAAGAAGTTCAATCAGTTGCACTCGGCTGCTCCGGAGCACAGCTACAGCTTCCGCCCTGATCACGAGTTTGCATCTCCAGCATCTTGAGTCCGGGCGCGAAGGGCTCCCATGGGGAGAGTTCCAAGTCTTTTTCGTGTCCTGCCGAGGTCACGATCTTCCGGGTCGACATCGCCCCGGGCGATGAAAGCTTCCTCGCTTCGGCCACGCCCGGGTCAACAAGGCCGCGCAGAAGGCGTGTGTTATATCGCATGCCTGCGTCAACGCTTGCGACGGGTGGTCGCTTCCGAAGCTGTCAGGACCAAGTGGTCACCGAAAGCGGCTTCCCGTTACCAGATGCAAGCAAGCCGTGGTCAATTGCCCGGGGATTGATGCTGGACAGCGGTTCAGGGTGCCTCAGCCGAGTTTGTGAGCGCTATCGGCGCGAAGCAGCCTCCGACCCTTGGCAAATGGTGATAGGTGGGAGCGCGAAATCGCCTGTTCCACGAAGAAGCCCCCGGCCGAAGAGGACCGGGGGCGAGGTAACCTCAACGAAGCGGGCCAGGAACAAGCCACTTTTCAGCAACGATCTAGGTGAGCTTAGGTTCCGGAGCCGAATTCGATTTTGAGTCAGAAGCACCTTGAAGCTGGCCGAGCGTCTTCTTTTTCTTATTTCCCTTTCGACTTTCGACTCGGTTACGGCCCGGGCCGGGTGAAGTTGTACTCGAAGTGCTCCACCAGCGCCTCGAAACGTGGTGGAGTGGCCCCCGTTTCACCGGACAATCCGGAAGCGCTGGCTAGGTCTAAG
>DASYHX010000397.1:0-3135 GCA_035998065.1 Pseudorhizobium sp. | reverse complement strand
CGATCCTCATCGGCAGCCCGATAGAGCAAGGCGGCATCGATGGTGTCGTGCCCGTCGCCGAAGATGTCGGCCTGGATCTGGAACGCCTCACCGACGACGCATTTCGCGGGAAAGCGACCACCATCGATTTCGGGATCGATACCCTCGATAGCGATGCGGTTTTCCGCGAGCTTGGCGAGCAGCCCCAGCTCCTGCGCCTTGTTGGCGGGCAACTGGTAACTCGACAGGCCCGCGTCTTTGTCCGGGCCAGGTCCATTGCTGTGCATTGGGCAGTCTCCCCTCGTCTAAGTTGCCAACGCAGGGGAGCAGGTTTGGTTTCCCTTCTTGCGGGCAGGTGGACAGGCGCCGCGGTAAAGCGGCTCTTACGGCCTGTTTCTAAGGCGGTCCTGCTGCAACCGTGTGTAGGAAAGTTCGTTGCCTCTGCGCACTAGCCGGGAGCAAGACAATGACAGAACACACCGACAAGCGCTCACACCAGGGGGAAGGCCGCGGCCGTGGGGCGGAAAGTCCGCAGCAGATCCCTGCCAAGGGGTGGAAGGATGTGCTCTGGCGAACCTATCACGAGATTAGCGAGGACCGCGTGACGATGGTCGCGGCCGCCGTGACTTACTTCCTGCTGCTGTCCATGGTTCCCGCACTCACGGCTTTGGTCTCGATCTATGGCCTCTTTACTGATCCGGCCACTGTGACGCAGCACATCCAGTCGCTCTCATCTTTCGTGCCCGAAGACGGCATGGCGATCATCGAGGAGCAGTTGACGCGTCTGAGCTCGACCGGTGGGACGACGCTCGGGTTCGCCTTGTTTTTCTCGGTTGGCATAGCACTATGGAGCGCCAGTGCCGGGGTGAAGAACCTCTTTGAAGCAATGAACATCGCCTATGAGGAGCGCGAGAGCCGGAGCTTTATCAAGCTCAACGCGACCGCACTGCTGTTTACCCTCGCTGGCCTGCTCGCCATCATCGCCATGATTGGCGTGGCCGTTGTGGTTCCCGTGGTGCTGAACATCGTGGGGCTGGGCAGCGGCCTAGAATGGCTCGTTCAGATCGGGTCCTATGTTGTGCTGGCCCTGTTCCTGCTCGCCGGGATAGCGGCGCTCTACCGATTTGGACCAAGCCGCCAGCAGGCCGAATGGAAGTGGATCACCCCCGGCGCGCTGTTCGCCGTGGTGGCTATCATCGTGATCTCAATTCTCTTTTCTTGGTACACCAGCAACTTCGCCAACTACAACGAGACCTATGGATCGCTGGGTGGGCTGATCGCTCTATTGACCTGGATCTGGATCACCATGACGGTTCTTATCATCGGGGCCGAACTCAATTCCGAGACCGAGCATCAGACCAGCCAGGACACCACCATTGGCACCGACGATCCAATGGGTAGGCGAGACGCTACCGTCGCTGACACCCTCGGACGTACGGCCGGTGAGGACGACAGCAACGACCAGCACACCGAGGAATGGCGCGCCGGCTACAAGGCCGGTGCCAGCAAATACAAGCCTGAACGCCGCCGGTTCTCCGCCAGTTCGTTGCTATTCGCACTCCCCGCTGCGCTTGCCGTGTCACTCGTCGAGCGGCGCAAGAAGCAGCAGCGCTGACCCATCGGGTTCGCTCAATCGGCACCGGCCGCATGCAACTTCGCAGCCTGGCCCGTGTTTGCCTCAGAGAACGGAGACTTACCGAAATGAAGATCGCCTCACCATTCCTCCTTTCGCTGCTGCCTGTTCTGGCTGTCGGCTCCACCCTGCCTGCTCAGGCACAGGAAGCCGTCTACGCCTGTTCCAGTCAGCAGGAGCTCGAGCAAACCATCGCCAGCAACGGCTCAATCCGACCGGAGAACTGTTCCACACTGACGGTGACCTCCCTCGAAAGCGAAGGTGAGTCGCTGTGCTTGCTGCAGTTGGAGGCCTCCGAAGAGGATCTGCTGGGATCGCTCCGCGATGCCGCCTTGTCCTCGGAATGGTGGGTGCGCTGCGATGCACTCGGCGCGGCACTGGTCCGCTAATTCTTGAAATCTACCAAAAAGGAGCTCGACCATGGCGAACGATCCTAAGAATACCGGCCGCCCAATTGACCGCCTCAAAAGGGAAGCTGGCCACGAGAGCCAATCCGGCAACCCGGTCGATGAATTCGAACTCTCATCCGACGTCCAGGGGAAAAACTCGCTTCAGGGCAACGATCAGGAGTCGGTGAACAACGAGCGTCACGCCCAGGCTGAAGGCAAGGGCGAAACCGACGGCGTCATCGAGAGCCACGAGAAGCTCGACAAGGATGTGCGCGCCGAGCGCGACCTCGGCAAGGGCAATCGCTCCAGCTGATCGGAATACGGGGCGCTTAGCGCCCCGTTTCACTTACGGCATGAGTTGTCCGCCGTTCACTTCAATCGTCTGACCGACGACGTAGCTCGACAGCGTCGCGGAGGCGAGAAACAGATAAGCCCCCGTACATTCATCCGCCACGCCCAACCGACCGGCCGGGATCGTCGCACGCTGCGCTTCCAACTGGGCTTCAGTGGAATAGCGCTCGTGGAAGCGGGTCGTGATCACCCCAGGCGCAACTGCGTTGACGCGAATGCCCAGCGGGATCAGTTCCTTGGCCATGCCCCGCGTCACATTGGCGATAAAGGCCTTGGATGAGCCATAAAGTCCAGCGCCGTTGCTGGCGCCATTTCGTGCAGCAATGGAGGTGGTGTTGATGATAAAGCCGCCCCTTTGCTTGAGGTGGGGAACTGCCGCGCGGCACGCGGCAAGCACCGAGCGGGCATTAAGATCCATGATTTGGTCGTAAAGCTCGTCGGTCCAGTCCTGGTAGAGCTGTCGAGCCACCATTCCGCCGGCATTATTGATAAGCCCATCCAGTCCGCCGAGCGCTTCAGCGGCTTGTTCCACAGCGCGGCTCATCGCAGCAGAATCGGACGCGTCAGCCCGCACCAGTTCAACAGTGCCGCCGGAACCGCGTATGTTCTCGGCCAAGGCAGTGGCCGCATCCTGGCTGGAGTTGTAGTGAAGTCCCACCTTGGCTCCTTGTGCGGCGAAGGCGCGCGCCAAGGCTGCGCCAATGCCGGTAGAGGCGCCGGTGATCAGGATCGCCTTGTCGGCGAGATCGGGAATGGTGAGTTGAGGCATGTGCGAACCTGGGT
>DASYHX010000377.1:0-2481 GCA_035998065.1 Pseudorhizobium sp. | reverse complement strand
GAACTCCGCATCGGCCTCCAGGATGATGCAGACGTCCTCGATCCCGCGCAGTCGAGAACTTTCGTCGGCCGCATCGTCTATACGGCCATGTGCGACAAGCTGGTCGATATCTCCCAGGAGATGAAGATCGTGCCGCAGCTGGCGACCGAATGGAACTGGTCGGAGGACGGCAAGGAACTGACCATGACCCTGCGGGAGGGCGTCATGTTTCACGACGACACGCCATTCAACGCACAAGCCGTAGTTAGCACGATCGAACGCAACATGACGCTGCCGGAATCCCGCCGCAAGAGCGAGCTTTCGTCCGTCGAGAAGGTTGAGGCAACCGGCGACCACGAGGTGAAGTTCACCCTCAAGAGCCCGGACGTGACCCTCCTGGCACAGCTCTCCGACCGCGCCGGCATGATCGTTTCGCCGAAAGCAGCCGAAGAACTTGGCGCCAACTTCGGCAGCCACCCGGTCTGCGCCGGCCCCTTCAAGTTCGTCGAGCGCGTCCAGCAGGACCGGATCGTGCTGGAGAAATTCCAGGATTACTGGAGCGCGGATCAGGTTTTCCTCGACAAGGTGACCTACCTGCCGATCCCCGATACCACCGTGCGCCTCGCTAACCTGCGGTCGGGTGATCTCGATATCGCAGAGCGCATCTCAGCTTCGGACGCGGCTTCCGTGAAAGAGGATTCCAACCTCACCTATGCGGACGTCATCGGCCCCGGCTACATGGCCATGTACGTCAACGTCGGAAACGGTGCGAGAGCCGAAAACCCGCTCGGCCAGGACAAGCGTCTGCGCCAGGCTTTCTCGATGGCGATCGACCGCGAGGCTATCAACCAGATCGTCTTCGAAGGTACAGCTAAGGCAGGCAACCAGCCGTTCCCACCGACGAGCCCTTGGTTCAACCAGGACCTACCGGTCCAGCCGCGCGACATCGAAAAGGCAAAGGCGCTGATGGCGGAGGCGGGTCACGAGACTCTCGATGTCGAACTGCAGCACGCCAACAACACCACCCAGACGCAGATGATGCAGGTCATCCAGTCGATGGTGGCGGAGGCCGGCTTCAACGTCAGCCTGAGGGCCACTGAGTTCGCAACGCTCCTCTCCGAACAGACGGCCGGCAACTACCAGCTGAGCCGCTCCGATTGGTCCGGCCGCATCGATCCCGATGGCAATATTCATCAGTTCATCACCTGCGAAGGCGGTATCAACGACGTGAAGTACTGCAATCCGGAAGTGGACCAGTTGCTGAACGAAGCCCGTGCTTCGACGGATGATGCGGTCCGCAAGGAAAAGTATGATGCAGCCAGCGTCATTCTCGCAGACGACATGCCGATCATCTACCTCGGCCATCAGCCTTACGCTTACGCCATCGACAACGGCGTCACGGATTTCGCCCCATCGCCCGACGGGATGATCCGCCTGGTCGGCGTCAAGAACGCCGACTGATGTCCTCCGGCCGCACGGACCCGCCGTGCGGCCTCGCCTGATGCGAGGGCTCTGCCATGCCTGTCTACATCGGAAAGCGGCTGCTGGTCGCCATACCGACACTCATCATCATCTCGATCTTTGTCTTCTCGCTGCAGAAGCTCCTGCCGGGTGACCCCGTGCTGGCCATGGCCGGCGAGGAACGTGACCCGGCGACGCTGGAATTTCTGCGGGAGAAGTATCGCCTCAACGATCCCGTTATCCTGCAGTATCTCACCTGGCTGGGCGGTGTCGTGACCGGCGACTTTGGGGTTTCGCTGCGCACCAACCAGCCGGTACTGGAACTGATTGGCGACAAGCTGCCCGTCACCATCCAGCTTGCGGTGATGGCGATGATCTTCGCGCTGGCAATCGGCATTCCCATGGGCATCCTCGCGGCGGTCTGGAAGAACACCTGGGTCGACTACCTTTCCAATATCGTGGCACTCTCAGGCCTTTCCGTCCCCAATTTCTGGCTCGGCATCATGCTGATCCTGCTGGTCTCGGTAAACCTCGGCTGGCTGCCTGCATCGGGCTATGAATCCATCTTCGTCGATCCTGTTCGGTCAATCGAGACGATGATCATGCCAGCCTTCGTGCTCGGCACGGCGCTAGCCGCGCAGCTTATGCGCCACACCCGCTCGTCCATGCTCGGCGTGTTGAGTTCCGATTACATCCGCACGGCACGGGCCAAGGGGCTTTCGCCGTGGGAGGCGATCATGAGCCACACCTTCCGCAATGCGCTTCTGCCGATCGTTACGATGATCGCCCTGCTCTTCGGCGAGCTTCTCGCCGGGGCCGTCCTGACGGAGCAGATTTTTACCATTCCCGGCTTCGGCAAGCTTATCGTCGACGCCGTCTTCACCCGTGACTACGCCGTAGTTCAGGGCGTCGTCCTGTGCACCGCCGTCGGCTTTATACTCATGAACCTTATCGCCGACGTGCTCTACGTCCTCCTGAATCCCAGACTGAGGGCAACGCTATGACGGTGATTGAGACGATCAACGCTGCCCCGGCGCACGA
>DASYHX010000279.1:0-2645 GCA_035998065.1 Pseudorhizobium sp. | reverse complement strand
CAACGAAGCCTGGAAGATCATCGGCGACTATTACGAGCATTAGAACGAGAAACCCGCCCCTGGCGGTGGGGCGGGTTCAACGACGTGCCGTTCCAATCAGGACGATTAGAAGGGGCGGTCCGGCATGTCGTCGATGGTGATTACGCCGTCGCCGTTGCGATCCATGCGGGTAAACATCTTGTCGACTGCGGCAGTGACTTCGGCCTTGCTGAACTGGCCGTTTTCGTCAGTGTCGGCATGGCGTACCAGCTGCATGCCGCCCATGCGGCCGTGATGCATGCCCCAGCGGTGCCCACCGTGCCGGCGGTCACGATCCCCGCGACGCTCCGCGCGATCCTTGCTGTCAGCGTCTTCTCCAGCCTGCGCTGTTTCCTGTCGACGTTCCTCGCGCCACTCCGCCCGCTCCTTGCGGAACTCTTCCATCTTGGCCTTTCGATAGGCACGAAGTTCACCTGGGATCAGGGTTCCGTCCTTGTCAGCATCGACCTCTGAGAAAAGTGCCTCCTGCCTTGCCGAAACCTCTTCCTTGGTGATTTTGGCATCCTTGTCGGTATCCGCGGTCTTCAGCAGGCGGACGAACATCATCTCCTGCATCATGCCGCCCCTGCCGCCGTGACGAGGACCATCGCGTCCGGGAGCCGCAAAGCTTGGCAGCGCCGTACCGGCCACGAGAACGGCGGCGAGTGATGCGAGAATAACCTTCTTGGTCTTCATCGAGAGGCTCCTTCCTTTGGTTGCTCTATAGCTTCAAGCTACGGCGGCCCCCTAGGAAGAACCACTTAAACATCCGTAACGTGGATGAAACTTCGGTAAGGTTCAGCGAGAGACCAGGCCGGTCAGGAAACTCGCAAGGTCGTCAGTGACGTAATCAATATGGTCGTCTTCCGCGCTCAGACGCTCCCATCGCTCAATCATCAGGACGTCGTCAAGGTTCCTCGGCGTCAACAAGACCGTACGCATCCCAAGCGCCTTTGGTACCTGCAGATTGCGCGGAAGGTCCTCGAACATCGCCGCCTTCTTCGTTTCAACACGGTGAAGGCTCGCAAATTTGTCATAGGTCGCGCCGGCAGGCTTCGGCACGTAGTCGGCTGCCACGATGTCGAAGATGTCGTCGAAGTGGTCGAGGATGCCGAGTGCGCGGGCAGCGGCTTCCGCATGGGGCACGCTGCCATTGGTGAAGATGAACTTGCGGCCCGGCAGTGCCTTGATCGCCTCGCCTAGTTCAGGATGCGGGATGAGCGGCGAGTAATCGATTGCGTGGGCGCGCTCCAGGAACTCGTCCGGGTTTATGCCGTGGTGGAGCATCAGCCCCTGCAGCGTGGTCCCGTGTTCATGATAATAGCGTTTCTGCAACGCGCGAGCCTCGTCCGGCTCCAGTTGCAGGAGTTCCGCCACGAAGGCACTCATGTTCTTGTCGATCTGCGAGAACAGGTTGACGTGGTGGGGGTAGAGCGTGTTGTCGAGATCAAACACCCATTCCGTCACGTGAGTGAAATCGGCGGGTTCTGGGGAGGTCTTCGGCTGGGTCATAAGGCCTTATGCACTCTGTGGCTGACAAAGAAAACGCCTAACGCTGTAGGCAAGCCGAAGTGCCCTTGGCGAAGATGATACTTGGTGCTAGCGGCGACGGCATGGAACTCTGGATTCCCATCACGGTAGCGGCGGCTTTTCTGCAGAACATGCGTTCGGCGCTGCAGAAGCACCTGCGCGGCCGGCTGAACACCACCGGCGCCACCTTCGTGCGCTTTGGCTACGGCGTGCCCTTTGCGCTCGCCTACATGGCGATCCTGCATTACGGCCTCGAGCGACCTATGCCTGTCCCGAACACAGGCTTCTGGCTTTGGGCCGTGGCCGGCGGTTTTGCGCAGATCGGCGCGACCTTCCTGCTGGTCTACATCTTCGCCTTCCGCAACTTCGCGGTGGGAACGGCCTATTCGCGGACCGAACCGGCACAGGCAGCGCTCGTAGCCCTGGTGCTGGTAGGGGAGACGGTGACGATCGGAACGATTATTGCCATAGCGATTTCCGTCGTCGGCGTGATGCTGATCTCGGTGGCAAGGACGGAACTGACGCCGAGGTCGCTGATTTCCTCGGTGGGCAGCCGCACGGCCGTCCTCGGGCTTCTCTCCGGCTTCCTGTTCGGAATTTCCGGCGTCTCTTACCGTTATGCTTCGCTGTCGCTTGCTCCAAGCCTGCCGGCGCCTGATCCGGTAGTGCAGGCAGGCTACACGCTTATGATCGTCATCATCATGCAGGCGCTCGCCATGCTGGCCTGGATCGTGATCAAGGAGCGCGGGGAACTGGCGAAGATCCTTGCCGCCTGGCGCCCGGCGGCCCTCGTCGGCTTCGTTGGTGCCACCGCGTCCTTCGGCTGGTTCACCGCCATGACGCTTCAGCCGGCCGCTGTCATCAAGGCGCTTGCGCAGGTGAAAATGCTCTTCACCTTCGCCTCGTCGGTCTTCGTGTTCAAGGAGCACGTCAACCGGTTGGAGATCGCCGGCTGCCTGTTGATCGTGCTGGGTATCCTGGCGCTCGTCGTGATCTGAATCAGGGAACGATTAGCGTGCCCGCGCCGTGCTCGGTGAAGATCTCGAGCAGCACGGAGTGCGCCGTCTTGCCGTTCAGGATCACAACGCCCTGGACAC
>DASYHX010000278.1:0-2558 GCA_035998065.1 Pseudorhizobium sp. | reverse complement strand
CGTCACCGTGGGAGGAAGCACCAGTTCCTTGGTTATTCTGGACAAGGCGTCGTGGTTGCCACGAATCTTGTAGACGGTGATATCCGCCTCATGAAGTCGCCCGAGCTGCGTGGCGAGGAAGCGAGCAGTCTTCATCGAGGTCTGCTCGCCATCGTAGAGATCGCCCGCAATGATCAAGGCGTCCACCTGCTCCTCCAGGCACAGATCGACGATGGCGATCAGTGCCTGGCGCGTGGAGTCGCCGATCAGGCTGGCTAAGTCCTTGTTGCGAAGCGATAGCGATCGAAGGGGTGAATCCAGGTGAATGTCGGCAGTGTGTATGAACCGGAATGGCATGCAAAGCACCATCTTTACTTGTATGGCGGAGATCAACCGGGGCCTGGGCTCGGAAGGTGTTTCCGCTGAGTCATCAACAACTAATGACCGGCTGGCCGTCAGCCGGTCCCTTCGAGGAAGGGCAGGCACGGCTGCTTGTTCGGCAGCGCATGTGCCGTGCCGATGCAGGAAGGCGCGAGGCATAGCTTGACGGTCTTGCAGGGAAGGAGAGGTGACAACGAGCTCACCGCTAGCGCCCAGGGTCACGTTCTTGGCGTGCCCAGCCGATACCAGCGTGATAGCGTCCTGGCATAGCCGGCCACTGGATCAAGGAAGTACAGCCCCGAGGTGACAATCGGTCCCGGATCGATGTGGGGATGACCGCTGACACGGCCGATGAGTGCCGGCTCGTATCTCCTACCAATCGCCCAATCCTCGATGAGAGGAGCAGCGGCGATGTCTCGGATGGAAGGAGCCCTGAGCTGGTCGATGAGCATCAGGTCCTGTGACAGCCGGTGGATACGGCTGGCGATCTCGCGGGTGCGAGGGTTCTCAAATGTGTAGTCCAAAACGACGTCCTCCTGAGCGGAGCGAGATGAACGTCGTGCTGAGAACTGCACGCGAGGAATGATTACACCCCCAAATAGGGGCTGTTCACGCCAATGCAAGTTCTGCTTGGGATGAAAAATAAACTGCCACTCGGCGGCTGGCAGGCTCAAGCCACCAAAGCGGCCATTCCGCGTCCGACCCCATGTCGGCCATTCACGGGATGATTGCGACGTCTGAATAGCGGACGTTTGAATGAAGCTGATCTGCATCGTTGGCGAATGAACTACAACGGGACACCCTACCTCTGCCAAGGCGCCCCCTGGTGCGGCCTATCCGACGCGACGATCCAGCCGCGCCAAGACCAGGATGGTCCAGCCAAGATGGACTAGGATCATCACCGCGGACACTACCCACATCGGCAGTGCTCCCCCTTGGCCAACGAGCAGCTCCCCTACCCAGTAGGTGGGCACGATGCCCCCGAGCAGACGCCAAGGCGAGGGAATTGCGGCCACAAGGGGGACGATGGCTGCGATACTGGTCAGCTTGGTGAGCGCCAGTCCCTCCACCTTGTTCCTTGCCACGGCGGGAAGAATGGTTGCGGCTAGTACAGCCTGCACGGCCACTGCAGCCACGATCAGAATGCTCAATCCAAGGTTGATCCCTGGAACCACATGGGGAGTGGCTAAGGTAGTGATAGCCCCACTGATCAGCGCCGCGACTGTGACGCGGTAGAGCAGGAAGCCGGCCTTGCCGACGGGGGTGACGTCAACCGCAAGCAGGACTCCGTCGTCACGATCTTCCAGCAGCAGAAAACCGGTCACCCAACCGATGAGAGTCGCCGGCAACACCAAAACAACCGGCCCGACAAAGTGCGAGATCGCCTCCATGCCAAAAGCTGCAAGTGCTGCCTCGTCCATCGCATCTCGGCTCAGGACGAAGGCGACGGCCGGAACGAGCGAGAGCGTGATCGCAAAGAGCAGCATTGGGTCCCGCGAAACATTCATCGCATCTGAGCTCAAAAGGCGAAGGAAGCGTCTAGGCCTAAGCACGCTGGCGTTCATTTCCCTAGCTCCAGCCGCAGAGCCCACAGCGCCAGAGCGACGGCTCCGACCGCCGCGGCCGCTGCGACAATAAGCATGGCCATCACCTCAGCTGTCGAAACGGTCGTAGCCTCGGTCGCCACGAGCAGCAATCTGAACTGGCTGACGGCTGGTATGATCACGAGCCAGGCAGGAAAAGGCTCCAGCAAGCTGAGAAAGCCGGGAGCAATAAAGGGCGTCAGGAACCCGGTCGAGCCGATCAGATAGCCGTTCACCGTCTTGAACCGCAGCGCGATCGGCACACCAATACCGACGTATTGGACGGCCGTAAAAAGGACGGCGACGAGCAGCAGGATCGGGTTGGCAGCGTGATGGATGAACGGAAGCAACAGAGTGACCGAAGCGAGCGACATTGCGACAAGTGTGACCATCTTGCCCAAAAGGTAGTCGGCCGCCGAGACGGGCGATGCCGCCAGTGCCGTCCGTACGCCTTCCGATCTCTCGAGCATCATCAGCGCCCCGAGAAAGAAGAACCCCACCGCCGCGGGGTCGGTGAAGATAATCAACGCCGGAATCCATGGCGGCATCACCGCTCCGCGCGCCAGAAGCACGGCAGAATAGAGAGTGACGATAAAGGCATATGCCGCGTAAATG
>DASYHX010000269.1:0-4985 GCA_035998065.1 Pseudorhizobium sp. | reverse complement strand
GTCTCTATTCGCTCTCTGCGGCGACGACGGCGCGCAAGGCGTCGTTGATACGATCCTGCCAGCCGGCCCCGTCCTTCTGGAAATGCTCCAGCACGGCGCTGTCCAGCCTGATCGAGACGAGCTCCTTGACCTCCGGCAGCGCGCGGCGTTCCTGTGCGGGAGCCGCCGGCTTCTTAGCCGGCTTGAACAGTGCCTCAGCGGCATCCATGGGATTTACGGGGCGACGCGGCGTGCTGGCCATCACAGTGTCTTTCCTGCTCGTGTCATCGTTTCAGGTTCGCGACTAGGCGCCAAGATGCTCGGAGCGTCAAGGCGAAGCGCTGTACCCGCTGGCTGTCTGCCCAGCCGCTACCGTCAGAACGCGATCTTCGCGTCCAGTTCGCCTAACGGCCGTACACCGGAAAGAAGCGCCCTCGCGTCCTCCTCGTCGCGCTTCATCTGTTCAACCAGCGGATCCAGCCCGTCGAACTTCAGTTCGTCGCGTAGATGCCCAAAGAAGGAGACCGAACAGGTCTGCCCATAGAGATCGCCAGAGAAGTCGAACACATAGGTTTCAAGAAGCGGCGCGCCGCTCTCCGTGACCGTCGGGCGGCGGCCGTAGCTTGCGACACCGTCACGCATCGTGCCGTCAGCCGTTCGAAGGTGGACAGCATAGATACCCGCCTTCAGCTCCGTTTCCGGTGGAAGCGACATATTGGCGGTGGGGTAACCGAGCGTGCGGCCAAGCTTCTCGCCGCCGATAATCTCAGCCGCCACCGTGTAGCGGTAGCCAAGAAGGCCTGCAGCGGCTGCGACATCACCTTGTGCCAGCAGCGACCGAATCCGACTGGAGGAGATGACATCGGCATTTTCGTCGCGGAAGGCGTCCACTAGGCTGACCGTGAATCCCAGGCGCTCTCCTGCCGCCATCAGATAGGCGGGGCCGCCTTCCCTGCCCTTGCCGAAGTGGAAGTCGAAGCCCGTGACCACCGCTGAGGCCTGCAGCCAGTCCACCAGGACCGACTGGACAAACTCCTCCGCGGAGCGCTGGGAGAATTCCTTATCGAACGGGTAGTCGATCACGCATTGAAAGCCCACCGCCTCCAGCAGGCGCGCCTTGAGCGGGGCCGGCGTCAGCCGATAGACCGGCCGATCCGGCTGGAAGACGGTGCGCGGGTGCGGCTCGAAGGTTAGCACGAGCGGCGGAGCGCCGCTTGTTTCCGACAAGGCGAGCGCTCGCTCCAGAACGCTGCGATGGCCCCGGTGAACGCCGTCGAAATTGCCTATTGCCACGACCCCGCCCTTCAGACGGTCGGGCAGAGGCTCCTTCTTCTCGTTGCGATGAAATACGGTCATAGGCGGTCCTAGCGCTATGCCAAGCGAGGCATCCACCACTGAGGTGCTGCGCCTTCGCTCGTCAGCCAGGCGTTCATTGAAGCCTCATCGGTCTGGCCATTCACCGTGTATTCCTGCACATGGATGCCGGCACTGATGTAGAGGAGGTCAAGACCCTGCGCGATGGCGCCTCGCACATCCGTCGGCATGCCATCACCGATTGCCAGAACCCGACCTGCGGCAAAATTTCCGCGGGTTTCCTTCGCAGCCTGCAGTGCCGCTTCGTAGATCGGATGATGCGGCTTGCCAGCAATACGCGTCTTTCCTCCCAGTTGGTCATAGTAGGCGGCTACCGCGCCGGCGCAGGGGATAATGCGATGACCGCGTTCGACCACGAGATCCGGATTGGCGCAGATGAAGGGTACGTCCCGCGCCTGAAAGGCTGCAAGCATGTCGTGATAATCTTCCGGCACTTCCTTTTCATCGTCGAAGAAGCCGGTGCAGACGATAGCTTCAGCCT
This sequence comes from Pseudorhizobium sp., assembly GCA_035998065.1. Lineage (GTDB taxonomy): Bacteria > Pseudomonadota > Alphaproteobacteria > Rhizobiales > Rhizobiaceae > Neorhizobium. The sequence goes on along the minus strand of DASYHX010000269.1, from coordinate 3,151 downwards.
CTCCCGCGCCCACAATCTCAACGTCCAGCCCGTCGAAGAGCGGCATGTCGCGCTCCGGCCCGAGCAGAAAGACCTTCTTCGGCCCTTCGGCTATCAGATGGCGCGTGACATCGCCGGAGGTGACGATGCGGTCATATGCGTCATCCGGCACGCCGAGGACCCGCAGTTGAGCGATGACGCCAGGAGATGGGCGAGGAGAGTTGGTGATCAACACGACGGTGCTGCCTGCCGATCGCGCGCTGGCCAAGGCCTTGCAGGCATCGGGAAAGGCATCGACGCCGTTGTGCAGCACCCCCCAGACATCCGAAAGAACGACGTCGTAGCGGCCGATGATTTCACTGAGGGTGTTGATGCGCTGGGCCATGCCTGCTTCCGAATTCGTACCTAAACAGGCGCTGACATTGCAAAGCCTGCCAGCGATAGCAAGCAGTTTCCAACGCCATTAACCGTCACGTCGAGCAAAGAGGGAGTTGCGCGAATTTTTCCGCAGGCCGTTCTTGACTCACGCTGCGGCCACGCTTATCTCGACCGCAGTTAGCACTCCCCTACAGTGAGTGCTAACACCTTACACGGGTCTCTAGATCCGTCCATGTCATTTGATCGAGGGATTAGACAATGGCAAGCACCAATTTCCGCCCGCTTCACGACCGCGTCGTCGTTCGTCGCGTTGAGTCCGAAGCCAAGACGAAGGGTGGCATCATCATTCCCGATACCGCCAAGGAAAAGCCGCAGGAAGGCGAAATCGTCGCTGTCGGTTCCGGCGCACGTGACGAGTCCGGCAAGGTCGTTGCACTCGACGTGAAGGTGGGCGACCGCGTTCTGTTCGGCAAGTGGTCGGGCACGGAAGTAAAGCTCGACGGCGAAGACCTTCTGATCATGAAGGAAGCCGACATCATGGGCATCATCGGCTGATTTCCAGCTGACTGCTTCCACTCAATATCGCTGACACCCCTTTTCAGGAGTTCCCAACATGGCAGCTAAAGAAATCAAGTTTGGCCGCACCGCGCGCGAGAAGATGCTTCATGGCGTCGACGTCCTCGCTGACGCAGTGAAGGTTACGCTCGGCCCCAAGGGTCGCAACGTCATCATCGACAAGTCCTTCGGTGCTCCACGTATCACCAAGGACGGTGTATCGGTCGCCAAGGAAATCGAACTGGAAGACAAGTTCGAGAACATGGGCGCCCAGATGGTTCGCGAAGTCGCTTCGAAGACCAACGACATCGCCGGCGACGGCACCACGACCGCAACCGTTCTTGCCCAGGCCATCGTTCGCGAAGGCAACAAGGCCGTTGCAGCCGGCATGAACCCGATGGACCTGAAGCGCGGTATCGATCTGGCCGTTACCGAAGTCGTCAAGGATCTGCAGGCGAAGGCCAAGAAGATCTCGACCTCGGAAGAAGTTGCCCAGGTCGGCACGATCTCCGCAAACGGCGACACCCAGGTTGGCCGTGACATCGCTGAAGCGATGCAGAAGGTCGGCAACGAAGGTGTCATCACCGTCGAAGAAGCCAAGACCGCCGAAACCGAACTCGAAGTCGTCGAAGGCATGCAGTTCGACCGCGGCTACCTGTCGCCTTACTTCGTGACGAACCCGGAAAAGATGGTCGCCGATCTCGACGACGCTTATATCCTCCTGCACGAAAAGAAGCTTTCCAACCTTCAGGCCATGCTGCCGGTTCTGGAAGCTGTCGTACAGTCCGGCAAGCCGCTCCTCATCATCGCTGAAGACGTCGAAGGCGAAGCCCTCGCGACCCTCGTCGTCAACAAGCTGCGTGGCGGCCTGAAGATCGCTGCCGTCAAGGCTCCGGGCTTCGGCGATCGCCGCAAGGCCATGCTCGAAGACATTGCCATCCTGACAGGCGGCACGGTCATCTCCGAAGACCTCGGCATCAAGCTCGAAAACGTCACGCTCGATATGCTCGGCCGTGCGAAGAAGGTTTCGATCTCCAAGGAAAACACCACGATCGTCGACGGCGCTGGCCAGAAGACCGACATCGAAGGCCGCGTTGCACAGATCAAGGCGCAGATCGAAGAAACCACTTCGGACTACGACCGCGAGAAGCTGCAGGAGCGCCTCGCCAAGCTCGCTGGCGGCGTTGCCGTCATCCGCGTTGGCGGCTCCACGGAAATCGAGGTGAAGGAACGCAAGGACCGCATCGACGATGCGCTGAATGCAACCCGCGCTGCCGTTCAGGAAGGTATTGTCCCGGGTGGCGGTACTGCCCTGCTGCGCTCTTCCGTCAAGATCACCGCGAAGGGTGCCAACGACGACCAGGAAGCCGGTATCAACATCGTCCGCAAGGCGCTGCAGTCGCTGGTTCGCCAGATCGCCACCAACGCCGGTGACGAAGCTTCGATCGTGGTCGGCAAGATCCTCGAAAGCGACACCGACAACTTCGGCTACAACGCTCAGACGTCTGAATACGGCGACATGATCGCCATGGGCATTGTCGATCCGGTCAAGGTTGTCCGCACGGCTCTGCAGAACGCCGCTTCGGTTGCATCGCTGCTGATCACCACGGAAGCCATGATCGCCGAACTGCCGAAGAAGGAATCGGCTGGCGGCGGCATGCCTGGCGGCATGGGCGGCATGGGCGGTATGGACATGATGTAAGACCTTCGGGTCTTCACATCTGAGCCATCCGGTTCAGTTTCGGAAAGGGCGGTCTCCGGGCCGCCCTTTTTGTTGCTTCATGCAAGAGAGGCTTTGCAGCGCAAGTTCTATTACCTGCCGATGCACGGAGCCCCTATCGACACCACTGTGGTCAGAAAAAAGATGTGGTTTTGACGTCCTTGCTTCGGTTGTCCCCATTGCAAGCAGGGTATAATGCCCGACGTTCTTCCCCAAGAAATGCAGACGGCTGTTTGGCAAGAGTTCATGTAGCCAGACCGCGCAATCATTTGCCGGCGCCTCCTCATCCCCTTCTCCAACCGCGATCGTCACCGGAACAGTGATCGATTTGATGCTGTCGACGTCGAAGCTGCGTACCGTCGGCGCCGGCGCCAAGGTGAAGCCAAGAGCTATTCGCCTGTCGGTGAAGGAGTCGGACTGACGCTCCCAAGACGCACGGAAGATCGCGCTTTTCTCTAGGAGCGGCTCAAGTTGCTCTACAACATCCGGGAATTCCTTTGGGCCTTTGCCAAAGGATCG
>DASYHX010000260.1:0-1577 GCA_035998065.1 Pseudorhizobium sp. | reverse complement strand
ACCGACCCGGTCGGCCGCGATATCCTTTCGCGCCTGATCTACGGTTCGCAATACTCGCTCTTCATCGGCGTCTTTGTAACCACGCTGTCGCTAACGAGCGGTATCCTGATTGGCGTGATTGCCGGCTACTACCGTGGCTGGATCGACACCGTTATCATGCGCCTGATGGACATCATCCTGGCCTTCCCCTCGCTGCTTCTGGCGCTGGTGCTGGTTGCCATTCTCGGCCCCGGCCTGATCAACGGCATGATCGCCATCGCTCTCGTACTGCAGCCGCACTTCGTGCGCTTGACGCGTGCGGCCGTCATGACCGAGAAGACCCGCGACTACGTCACGGCCTCTCGCCTTGCCGGCGCCGGTCCGCTTCGCCTGATGTTCCGCACGATCCTGCCGAACTGCACCGCCCCTTTGATCGTCCAGGCGACGCTCTCCTTCTCGAACGCCATCCTCGACGCAGCTGCCCTCGGCTTCCTCGGCATGGGCGCTCAGCCGCCGGCACCGGAGTGGGGCACCATGCTCGCCGAAGCGCGCGAGTTCATCCTGCGCGCCTGGTGGGTGGTGACCTTCCCTGGTCTTGCAATCCTGATCACGGTTCTGGCCATCAACCTGATGGGCGACGGCCTGCGCGACGCGCTCGACCCGAAACTGAAGAGGTCCTGACAATGGCGCTTCTGCAAATCGACAACCTGACCGTCGAGTTCGAGACGGCGTCCGGCTGGTTCCGCGCCGTGGACCGCGTCTCCATGTCGGTCAATTCCGGCGAAGTGCTGGCAATCGTGGGTGAATCCGGCTCCGGCAAGTCCGTCGCCATGCTGGCCGTGATGGGCCTCCTGCCCTGGACTGCGAAGATCACAGCAGATCGCGTGCTCTTTGAGGGCCGCGACATCCAGAACATCGGCGCGTCCGAACGGCGCAAGCTGATCGGCAAGGACATCGCGATGATCTTCCAGGAGCCGATCGCGAGCCTCAACCCCTGCTTCACCGTCGGCTTTCAGATCGAGGAGGTGCTGCGCATCCACCTCGGGCTCGACAAGAAGGCGCGGCGCGAGCGGGCGATCGAGCTGTTCCGCCAGGTCGGTCTTCCCAATCCGGAAGAGCGGCTCAACCACTTTCCGCACCAGATGTCCGGCGGCCAGTGCCAGCGTGTGATGATAGCTATCGCTATCGCCTGCGATCCAAAACTTCTCATTGCGGACGAGCCGACAACGGCGCTTGACGTGACCATCCAGAAACAGATCCTCGATCTCCTGATGTCGCTGCAGGCAAAGAACGGCATGGGCCTCATCATGATTACCCACGACATGGGCGTGGTCGCCGAAACGGCCGATCGCGTGGTCGTGCAGTACAAGGGCAAGAAGATGGAGGAGGCCGATGTCCTCTCCCTCTTCGAAAGCCCGAAAAGCAACTACACCAAGGCCCTGCTTGCGGCACTGCCGGAGAATGCGAAGGGGGACCGCCTCACCACGGTCTCTCAGTTCTTCGATGGCACGCCCGAACCTGCGGGAACAAGCGCATGACCGACATCAAGAAAAGCAATGCAATGCTCGAGGTGCGCGACATCAAGCGCGACTACGAGC
>DASYHX010000171.1:0-3602 GCA_035998065.1 Pseudorhizobium sp. | reverse complement strand
ACGATGTGCTGGCAGCACTTGGACGGCTGGCACAGGCCTCGCGAGAACGCAGCCGCGCGCAGATCATCGCCGTCACCGGTTCGGTGGGCAAGACGACGACGAAGGAGATGCTACGCCATGTCCTGGCCCCCTCCGGGAAGGTCCATGCGGCCGTCGCTTCCTTCAACAACCACTGGGGCGTGCCGCTGACGCTTGCCCGCATGCCGGCCGACACACAGTTCGGCGTCTTCGAGATCGGCATGAATCATGCAAACGAGATTCGCCCGCTGGTGAAGATGGTGCGCCCGCATGTGGCGATCATCACCACGATTGCTGCAGCCCATCTCGGCCACTTCGACAGCATCGACGAGATTGCGGCCGCCAAGGGGGAAATTTTCGAAGGCGTGGAGCCGGGCGGCGCAGCCATCCTGAACCGCGACAACAAGCACTTCGGCTTCCTGGAAGAGCGCGCCCAGGAAGTCGGCGTTGAACGGATCTACAGTTTCGGCCAGCATGCGAAGGCGGATTTCCGTCTCGCGGATTTCGAGGGTGATGGGCACAGCTCCACGATCTGGGCGACGTTGAGCGGCGATACGGTGGAGGTGCATATTGGCTCTCCCGGGCGCCATATCGCGGAAAACGCAATGGCAGCGCTCGGCGCCTGTCTTCTTGTCGGTGCGGATCTGGAAAAGGCGGCACAGGCTCTGGCCGATCTTCGTCCCGTCAAGGGCCGTGGAGAGCAGCATAGACTTGGCATTGGCGAAGGTTTCCTGACGCTGATCGACGAGAGCTACAACGCAAATCCGGCCTCCATGCGGGCCGCAATCGCGCTTCTCGCATCCACCAATCCGAAAGCACATGGTCGGCGCATCGCTGTACTGGGCGATATGCTGGAGATGGGGGAACATAGCCAGAAGGTTCACGAGGAACTGGCCGGGCCTCTTCTTGCGGCGGGGATCGAGCATGTTTGGCTGGCGGGTCCGGAGATTGCGGCTCTGCGCGACTCGCTGCCGGAGAGCGTACATGTCGAATACCGGCCGACCACCGACGAACTCGTGCCCTTCGTGATCCGCTCCGTGCTGCCGGGCGATGTAGTAATGGTAAAGTCGTCGCTGGGGATCGGCTTTGGCAAGATCATCACGGCCCTTATTGACAATTACCCGGCAGTTCCCGACACGGACCGCCAACACTAATACGGCTTCTAGAAAGGGCCAGGAATGCTCATTTGGCTTGTGGAACTGGCGGACTCGTTCCAATTCTTCAATCTCTTCCGATACATCACGTTCCGCACCGGTGCCGCGCTGTTCACCTCGGCCTTGATCGTATTCCTCTTCGGGCCGCAGATCATCTCTTCGCTGCGCGTCCGGCAGGGCAAGGGTCAACCGATTCGTGCCGATGGACCTCAGACCCACTTCAAGAAGGCCGGAACGCCCACTATGGGCGGACTGATGATCCTCGCAGGCATTGTCGGGGGATCGCTGCTGTGGGCCGATCTTTCCAACGTCTATGTCGTTGCGACGCTTCTGGTGACACTCGGCTTCGGCGCGATCGGCTTTTACGACGATTACCTGAAGGTGACCAAGCAGACGGACAAAGGGTTCTCGGGAAAGGCACGCTTGGGTATCGAGTTTCTGATCGCGGCAATCGCCGTATTCTTCATGATGCGCATCGCGCTGGCCACCGGCCAGTCGACCAATCCGACGCTTGGTTCCTCGGTAGCCTTCCCTTTCTTCAAGGACTTTTTCGTTAACCTCGGCATCTTCTTCGTCCTGTTCGGCGCGTTTGTGATCGTCGGAGCCGGCAATGCAGTCAATCTGACTGATGGGCTAGACGGTCTTGCGATCGTCCCGGTCATGATCGCCGCCGCTTCCTTTGGTGTCATCGCCTACCTCGTCGGCAATGGTGTCTTCGCCAACTACCTGCAGATCAACTTCGTGCAAGGTACAGGCGAACTCGCCGTCATCCTGGGGGCGGTGATCGGTGCCGGACTGGGCTTCCTCTGGTTCAATGCCCCGCCAGCTGCCATCTTCATGGGCGATACAGGTTCCCTGGCGCTTGGAGGGCTGATCGGCTCAGTCGCAGTCGCCACGAAACATGAGATCGTCATGATCATCATTGGCGGCTTGTTCGTGATGGAGACTTTGTCGGTGATCATTCAGGTTGGCTTCTTCAAACTCACAGGCAGACGAGTCTTCCTGATGGCCCCCATCCACCACCATTTCGAAAAGCTCGGCTGGACCGAGAGCCAGGTCGTCGTCCGTTTCTGGATTATCGCGGTGGGGCTTGCTCTGCTTGGTCTGTCCACGCTGAAGTTGCGGTGATCCGATGATCTCGGCCACCACATTTTCCGGCAAGCACGTCGCGGTTTTCGGGCTAGGCGGCTCCGGCCAGGCAACTGCTCAAGCCCTGGTCGCCGGTGGAGCGAATGTGACGGCCTGGGACGACAATCCTGACTCAGTGGCTCGGGCTTCTGCCGACGGCGTGCCGACTGCGGATTTGCGCGGGATCGACTGGAGCGCACAGGCTGCGCTCGTGCTTTCCCCTGGCGTCCCACTGACGCATCCGAAGCCACATTGGACGGTTGATCTTGCCCGCACCGCTGGGATCGAGATCATCGGAGACATAGAACTCTTCATCCGCGAGCGGAGAGTGCAGGCGCCTGATTGCCCGTTCATTGCGATCACTGGGACCAACGGAAAGTCGACGACGACCGCGCTGATTGCTCATATTCTGAGGGCGAGCGGTCGCGATACCCAGCTTGGCGGCAACATTGGCACCGCAGTTCTGACGCTGGAGCCACCCAAGAGTGAACGGTATTTTGTCATCGAGTGCTCGTCTTACCAGATAGACCTTGCGCCGACGCTGGACCCTTCCGTGGGCATCCTGCTCAACCTCACGCCGGACCACCTGGATCGTCACGGTACAATGCAGCACTACGCAGAAATCAAGGAACGGTTGGTCGCCGGAAGCCGAACCGCCGTGGTCGGCGTCGACGACACCTTCTCGTCCTTGATCGCCGATCGCATTGAGCGGGCAGGGGTTGTCGTGCGGCGGATCTCTAAGCGGAATGTCGTGGCGAACGGCGTCTATGCTGAAGGCAGCCGGATCTATGCCACGAACGGCGGGACAAGTTCGCTTTTCGTCGATCTTAACGGCATCGACACGTTGAAGGGCAGCCACAATGCGCAGAATGCTACGGCTGCGATCGCCGCCTGCCTCGCCGTCGGCATAGCCTCCGAAGACATCTGCCAGGGCTTACGCTCCTTCCCCGGGCTCAAGCACCGCATGCAGCCGGTCGGAAGGCGGGCGCAGGTCGTTTTCGTCAACGACTCAAAGGCGACCAATGCAGACGCGGCGGCGCCGGCCCTGTCGAGTTACGACCGAATTTTCTGGATCGCTGGCGGCCTTCCTAAGGAAGGTGGGATCGCAAGCCTCGCACCACTCTTTCCGCGTATTGTGAAGTCATATTTGATCGGAGAAGCTGCGCCGGCTTTCGCGGCGACGCTGGGAGACACCGTGCCATATGAGATTTCCGGCACTTTGGAGCGAGCGGTGGCCCATGCGGGAGCGGACTCTGCAGCCGATGGCCGGGCCGCCGTCGTGATGCTGTCGCCAGCCTGCGC
>DASYHX010000141.1:0-7144 GCA_035998065.1 Pseudorhizobium sp. | reverse complement strand
AGCTCCCGCGTCTGGGTTCCCTTGTGGCTGGAGAGATTGTCCATGATGACGATGTCGCCGGGCCGCAATTCCGGCACCAGGACCTGCTCGACATAGGCCTCGAACGCCGTGCGGTTGATCGGCCCGTTGAGCACGAAGGGCGCGACCATGCCGCGTAGCGTGAGTGCCCCTATGAAAGTGGTTGTGCGCCAGTGACCATGCGGTGCGCCGGCCCGCAGCCGTTCACCTCGAGGTGCCCGACCGTGGGTGCGAACCATGTTGGTCTTCGCCCAGGTCTCGTCGATGAAAACAAGCTTGGTCGGATCGAGATCGAGTTGCCCCTCGAACCAGTCTTGCCGCTGCTTCAGAATGTCTGGCCGGTCCTGCTCGGTCGCGTGGAGCGTCTTTTTTTTCGAGTGATGGCATGGCGCGCAAAAAAGCGCTGTATCGTCCCGAAGCCAAAGTGGTGGCCCCTCTTGGCGAGCGCCTGACGCATCTCTTCAAGGGTGATGTCGGGCGTCTCCTCGAGCAGCGACAAGATCAGGGCCTTGCAGGCGTCGATACGACGGGACCGCCGGTCGCCGCCTAGCGCCCTAGGAATAGGCTCGCCCTGCTCGCGTTCACGCGCTCTCCAGCGGCTAACGCTGGCTGCGCTGACGCCAAAGCGCTCACCAGCTTGGCGATGGCTCAGACCGTCAGCTACGGCGGCAAGAACACGCGTACGAAGATCGAGGGAAAGAGCTTTCGACATGTCCGCCGGCCTCCCTCACCGGCGAACACCGTGAATCAGATTACTCCTGATTTGGAAACCTCACCCGATTCACTCAGCTCGGGTTCCGCTCTAGTGGCCGACAAAGGTTTCCATGCAAAACTGGCCCGCGCTCCGAAAGGACGCGGGTTTCTTCCAGTGATTGTGGCACACGAGAATCGCAGCTAACTTCGCCGTACCAAGGAGGCTTACAATGGCAGACGAGAAGAAGAGCACGAAGGTTTTCATCCGCGACAGCTACCGCCCTGAAGTCGAGCAGAAGAGCTATCGCCCAAGCAGTGACCCCAAAACTTCGTACACACCCACCACAAGTCAGGGTGACACAACTCCGCCCATGCCGAAAAAGAAGTGACTCCGGTCGGTGGCGCCTAAAAAGAATAACAAAGGCGGAAGCTCTACCACTGTAGCGCGAGATTCGAAGACCGGAAGGTTTATAGGCACCACTACACAGGGTAAGCGGTCCTATCAGCCATCTAGCATCGGGGGTGAAGGCCCCCCCCCCGATGCCTAAGAAGAAGTAGGGTTGCCTCGCCACTTCCGCCGAATGTCGACCCGCGTAACCTTCTCAGCAGGAATGTAGGTGACTTCGGTCCCCCAGTTGCCTGCCGTCAAGTCTGAGCATTCCTCATAGTCACCCTCTCCGCTCCGATAATGGGTCACATACATCAGGATATCCCCAGACCGGCCCAGGACGAACGGTCCGTTGGGATGATTGGCAAACTTCGCAACGTTGTCACACATCAACCAGAGGTCATCACCGACCTTCACCGAAAGCTGCGTTGCATCGGTTCTGGTCTCGGTTATTAGCGCGTCAAAAGCAGTCGCCAGATCATCATTGTGACTTATGCTGGTCTTGCGAAGAATCCAGTTTAGCGCAGATCTTCCCCACCTGGACCAGATGCCTCCCAGAACAGTGGCGCTGAGAAAGGCGCCAAGAGAAGCAAAGCCAATGTTCCAACCCCAGCCCAAGGCAAACAGGTACACCATCGTGCCGAAGAAGCCGAAGACCAGCGCCGAGAAGGTTACATCGATCGCCTTGTGGTGATCACGGACCCCGATGTTGGCGACATAGTAGCCAGAGTAGCCGCTAGCGAGCGTCAACAGCGTTGCCCATGGCAAGTTGGCTAAATCGAATTCCATCTTTGAACTCCGGTCCCGTGAAGCAGGACGTGTGCGGTGGAGAGCGCTTCCACCGCTGAATGGCTCGTCACAATATTGCTACAGACAATCTTGCTTTCGTGTGATGAATAAGAGGTCAGCCTGCAATTGGAAGAGCTGACATGCGCACCATTCTTACCATCGCCGCCGAACTCGCCACCATCGCGGGTTTCATCGTTGCTCTTGGTCTGGTCGCGGGCTGGTGGTAGCCAAAAACAACCAACACTTTACCAACCATTATCCGCTCCAACTTTCGTGATCCATCCGTGGGTTGAAACCACTCAACTCAGCACCATCTATCACTCAAGCCGGTGCGCGACCCCCCGCAGCGCTGGCGCAAGAAGGCCCTGGCGCTCTCATAGCTGCCGGGGCCTTTTCTCTTCGGGCACTGCACCTTAAACCACGCTCCACCCCAGCCGGTGATCGGCCTTCTTCCGTAACGCTTCGGTCACCGTTGCAAGGCTCTCATCGCCCCAATCCAGCAATGCCGCTGACTGCGGCAGGATCGCTTGAAGGCGACCCCACACTGTAGCACCGCGGCAGCCTTCGACCGTGCTGCCGTTGACGGTCAGATCAAAGGTCCAACCTTCACCGGCCATTTCCAGATCGCGGATCTCAATCATTGGCTCGGCCCTACCACCTGGCCAGATGCCGATTGAGCAGTCCGAGCAACCAGTCAGGAATCTCGGCCAGTTTGCCAGTCTCGCCCAGACGGTAGCTCGGCGAAGTCAGGACGGAGAGACCTAGTTCTTCGTTACCCTCATACAGAGGTTTGTTCGCGTTTTTCACCTGCAGATGTATGGCATTGCCCTCTTCGAACAGGGCCTCCAACGTCTTTGCAATTCTCGGCAATTCGCGCTCGAGCTTTGTAATGTATGACGACCGCGCCGCCGTGGCTGAAGCGTGGTTAGCGCGGATAGTTTCCTCTGCTTCCCTCGCTTTGGCGTCCTGCAAGCGGGTTGTGAGTGCGTCGTGCGCTAGTGTGGCGCGCTCCAGATCTAGGCGCGCGCCATCTAGACGCCGCTCCGCCTCAAGTATCTGTTCGTTGGTGCCACTCAACAGCATAGCTTGCCGCTCAGACCCGATGCGTGACTGAGCCTCTCGCAAATCTTCTAAATCGATCTCGGCGAGTGCAGTCTCGATAGCTGCGGACGAGTTTGTGTCGGCGCCCAAAAGGCGCTTGAGTTTTTCGAGCATCATGTTCTCCTAAAAACGAGGCCGGTTCGACAAGAAAGGCCAAGATCTGGTTTCGGGTTCTAGCTCTTGCTCATCATCGTTGGCCTGACGCGCGGCTAGTGCGCGCCTTAGCTCGTCTGCCCCGCTGGCGAGCACCAGCGCTGCCCCGAAAGCTATGCCTGCGGCCTGTGTCGAGCGGCTTGCGAAAAACTGCGCATCATAAGCAAATTCCGCCAGCTCCAGGGCGGTCTCGCCTTCGGATCGCACCGAAGCCGCTGCCGCAGCAACGCTCAGCACCTTGGCTGTTTCTGCATCAAGATCACCGATGCCAGGGGGTGCGTCCACGAACTCGATATTGCCAGCCTCTTCAGACTGACCGCGCACTTGGGCGCCGTGGTCGGCCGGAATCGGGACCGCACTAATCTCGAACGGTTCCCAATCGATCACACGCCAAACGTCGTCCTGACCGTCATCGCTCTGTGTTCGCTCGACCTTGTGGGACATGTAGCCGACAGAAACATTGCGGACGATGCCGTCCCTGATCTTGGAGACGATATCTGCATCCCCGGGAGCATTGGAGAGCCGGACCCGAGCGAAGCCCTTTCCATTCTCAACGCGCGCAGAGCCGGGCACGACGCTGCCAATGACGGATTTCAGGTCGCTGCCATCGTGCGAATTCAAGAAGCTCGCACCAGCGTTGAGGCGATCGAGCCGAACAGCTTTTGGCGTCACTTCGAGCACTTCGGAGTAGAAGCGGTCAGTGCGCCAGTCATGGCGCCGAACAGCAGCGCCGGCGGTGAAAATCACTTCGACTGAGTTATCAGACTCATCGAAGCTCGATGCGCGCAGCTCGGCGGCGCGCGTCATTTTAGCGGTCATTTCTAATCCTTAGTGAGATAGGCGAGCGACCCGAATTTTAGGTGCTGCTCGCAAAGTTCATGAACCTGCTCGCCGGAGATACGTCCGTCGCGGCGCAGGATATCGGAGACGGCAAGAACCGCTGGCCAGAAACCGGGAGCGGCGAACATGTCTGCTGCGGCGTTCCAGATCCGGTCGATGTGGTGGAGGACGTGTTCGTCGCTTGCGTCGTTGCCGGCCAGAGCTCGGGCGAAGATGATGGCCTTGGTTTCGTCGCTGGTGGCGTCCTGCCTAGTGCCAGCGACGGTGTCGCGCCACTCTGCTCTAGTGAGGGGCTCCCGCCCTTCCGCCATGTCTCCTGCCAACATCACGACGCCATAGCCCAAGCAATCGAGCGATGCGCCCTGTGTCCTGGATGCAGGCTGAACCGCGCCGTTGTCATCCATGGCGAAGGCATGGTCGATCTGAATGCCGAAAGCATGCAAGGCGGCGGCGTGGCCACCCTCATGGGTGCAGATATTCCGAGCAGGCGGTCCAGGCGGTCGGGGGCAGAGCCTGCGGGCCAAGGCGCCGTTGGTGTGCGCCAATCGATCGATCACCACCCTCTGCTCTTCGGGGAGACTGTTGCGCCATGCTCGAAACTGGGACTGGCTGATCATGCCGCCTCACCAGTATGTGAGGAAAGCTCAGTAAGTGCGGCAGCAACCTCACCGAAAACTCGATCGCGGATGACAGTCGGGTCAGGCTCGTTGGTGAGGGCCAGTGCAAGGGCGCCTGGTATCGCAAGTAGCCGTGCCCTGACCTGGGAGAACACGGCGTCGACCTCTTCACCAACCGCGCTGATCTCCACCAGTTCGCCGCGCTCGACGTCGAGTTTGAGCTCGGCCAGTTGCGCCTCTGCATAAATCTTCCGGCGCCGCGCTTCGTCTTCAGACACAACGTCTCCAGGCTGTTCAGCCGGAACCCGCGCAAGCACCTGGGCAAGCCGCCACTCGATGCACGCTGCGGTGTCGTAGGCGTCAGGCAAGCCGCGGCTGCCCTTCGCGATGACCGGCATGCCATCGCGCTCCCAAGCTCTGATGGTCGTGTCGGTTACGCCAAATATATCTGCCAAGTCTGTTTGGCTGACCTCAGTACCCGTGGTCATGTGTCACCTCACTTCGGGGGTTAACTGGTAAAAACCTCAGGTTTTCTGCGGGTTACAGGTGCGACGACCGCAGTACCGAAGCCACTTTGAAAAATCTCATACCTACAGAAAAGCCGGGACCTCCCACCCGCATGGGGTGGGGAGGGTGGCGGAGAACCTAACCCAGGGGTGGTGTGTTCATCGGGCATCTAGATTGCGACAGTCCGTCCAGACGTCAGCAGCCAGGTCCGCAGCGCGGATAACTGTGACCACGCCGTTGTCTCGCAGCGCTTCCCTCAACTGGTCTGGGGTCGCCCACCGAAGGCCATTGTCAGTAAGCACTAGATCTCGATCGACCGCCTCCACAGCAACGCCGTCGAGCGCGCGCCCAGCCTCCGCAAACGCTCTGTGAATGTGCCAGCCTTGCCGAATAAGAACTGCCGCGATTCCTGTGAGGAAAATTCCCTCAGAATTTAGCAGGCGATTTTTGTCGAGCTTTTTGCTGCACCAAGCAGCACCACCAGACGCGAGCCAATCTTGCAGCGTCGATCTGTGCAGGCCTAGCATTCGTGCTGCGTCCGCCACTGCGAAGCGGTATTCATGTTCTTTCATTTGATAACCTCGACCGCCGGGGCGGTTTGCGCTTGGCGAAAAAAAAGACCCCGCCGCAGCGGAGCCAAGTGGAGCGCAAAAACGCGCCTGGCAGGAAACACACGACGCGCACGGCCCATGAGGAAGGATGAGTTACCCATGAAGCGCGCGCGGCCGCGATCGACCGGCTTGCGCCGGGATTTCTTCCATTCCCACCAGGGGAGGTTGGAAATGGAAAGGCCCACCCGTGAGGGCAGGCCAAAATCTGTGGGTGACTGCTTTCGTCCCCTAGAAGCTTACGGGACAACTTGCAGGAAAATGGACCTACGCGGCCACGTGTTCGATCTTCACCGCAAGATTGTCGTTCGCTGCTACGAGCACCATCTTGCCGCCCTTGCGCCTAGCGTACTCCCGCGACTGGCCAGCGGCCTCGCCCACTTCTGCCAAGTTTTCAGCAGAGAGTGCAGCCTCCAGCACTGCCTTGTCTCCCGCATCTAGTTCGTCCAGCACGGCCAGCCATTCCGCGCGGTCACGCCCCGCGGTGTAGAAGTCCACCCAACTGATGGCACCGCCTTTGCCGCTCGCCTTGGGTTTCATGCCGACAAATTGGTCGGAATACTTCTCGGTACCGCTTGCAATGCCTGGCGGGCACTTCGTTACAGGCGGCATGACGGGTGTGTTGGCAATGGCCTGTGCGATCAACTCGCGGGTCTCTTCCTTGGTGCAGGTCGCCCTTGGCTGCATCTCCCCCTTTGGGATGAACTGGTGTGGCGCGGGCGGCGGCTCGATCAGTTCGCCCTTTTCGTCGCGCCGCAACAGCAAACGGGTCAGATGAAGGTTACTGATCACTGCCACGCCGGACGCCTCGTCCGCCCCGCGTGGGGCTCCGGACTCTTCAGTTGCACCCAGCATGGCGCCTATGGTCATCTGGCAAAGGTAGGCACCCACCTTGCCGTCGGGGCCGGTCTTCAGCATTCGCTCGCGGACTTTACCGTTGCTGAATCGCAGTGAGCCGATCTTCTCGACTGGCTCGCCTTCGTAGTCGTCGGGACTTGGCTTGTACCAGGTCCAGTCGCCTCGCATCGCTCGCAGGATTTCGCGGGTTGAGGGTCTTACCTCGATTTCGAGCTCTTGGTGGTAGACCTTCTCCGACTGGCCATCCTCTTCGTCATCGTCATAGAACTCCGTCATGCCCGATGGCGTTACGGACCAGTTCGATGACAGCGGCTCAAAAGGATGGTCAGGCTCGTTGCGGTAGCGCACCAGCGCCGGTACTCGGTCGGCGGATAGGCGATTATCGGTTGCCGCCCGTGCGGGCTTGGCAACCCGGCGCTTGTCGGTCGGCTTGGCGAAGAATGCCCAATCGTCGGCTGATGGTTCTATGGTTTGCATGTGTGTTCCCCTGGTTGAGATCACCGGAGCCACGCCGCGCGAAAATCACAACAGCTAGTATCCGGCAACTTCAATGCAGCTATATGTTGCGC
Organism: Pseudorhizobium sp.; assembly: GCA_035998065.1. Taxonomy (GTDB): domain Bacteria; phylum Pseudomonadota; class Alphaproteobacteria; order Rhizobiales; family Rhizobiaceae; genus Neorhizobium. The sequence goes on along the minus strand of DASYHX010000141.1, from coordinate 3 downwards.
CGC
>DASYHX010000121.1:0-4272 GCA_035998065.1 Pseudorhizobium sp. | reverse complement strand
GCAAACGTGATGAAGCATGCCGTACCTACAGCGAGAAGCAGCTTTTGCATTTGTTGTCTCCATTTTGCGCCACTGAAACCCTCACGGGGCGCATATGTTTCATCGGACCTAAGTCCTATGGGATGCGGCTAAGGCCGTTGAGAGCGGTCCTACCGGCGCGAATGCCGGACGAACGCTGGCGCATGGGGTTCAGGCCATCCCCGCGCTTACGGCGTATTATAACGCCTATGGCAGTCTCGCGTGCATTCTCTGTTTTGATCGCGGCACACCTTGATGGTGTGGTGGCTCTGTGAGCAGACCTTCCATTCAACTTCGCAACCCGCCAAGCAGGCGCTCATTGCCGTGGGGAGGAAGGCAGCAAGGAGGTACTGTCCGCCTCTCAGTTCTGCTGGCATGGGGGACATATTTGGTGTTTCGGCGGAATGGGCAAGTAAAGCAGAGGTGAGAAGGATGTTGTACTCAATGATGCGTAGGACATGAGACGCTCCATCTGTTGTCTCTTCATTGAAACACAGCGTGATCTACCCGTCTAGAAGAATGGAGCGGGTGCTTCCGACTTAAGCGAGACCTTCATCTGCTTTGCTTCCCTACCACCGCAGCCCGGCCCCGGAAACGGAGAGCGGGGCTTTCTCATGGAGATGCAGTGGGTTTAGGGCACCGACCGGGCGATGAGGAACAGCCCCCACCCGAAGCAGGCGAGAGATGATAGCGCGACGACGACACCTAGGTGGCTCAGTACGGATCCCTGCCACCATCCTTTGCCACCATCAATGATCGAATTGGCGTAACCTTGGTTTGCCCAATACGCGAAGAAGCATGAAAGCACCGCTATCCCGGCGCCGGCTCCGAAGAAGAGCAGTGACTGGGTCGTTGCCTGTACGAGGTTTACAAATTCCGGGCGAAGGTGTTCGCTCGTTGCTAGAGCCCCTACGAATGTCAGCAGCGATACGCTGGCGCCTCCGTTGAGTAGAAGCAAAGCCTTCAGGCCTTGTAGCGAGCCCGCAATGGCAGCGGCTTCCAATGCGAGGAAACGTTCTTTGTCGTCCAAACCGCGCCCCCAAGGTTAACCCATGCCAGTTCTGAAAAACGCCCGGCAGGAGAGGTTCGCCTAGGAGCTCGACAAAGGCAAGCTCAGGCGGTGGCGTTTAGGACTTGGGCAAAGGCCTTGATTGCTGCTTTACGATCTGCGGCAAACATGACCTTCACAAGCTCTTTGAAGTCTTTGCTGTCTACTCGGATGGTGGCGCGTGTTCGTCGCTGCCCGTTGCCGACCACTTCGGTAAGGAAAATCGAGTCTACAGGCTTCCCGTCCTGGCCTTCCCGCGTGACCGCGTCGATGCCCGTCTCCAAGTAACTGTGCCAGGGTGAGGTTCGTCCCCTCATGGAAATCGTGGAATTCAACAGACGGGCCATAGACACTCCTTAAAATGGGGCGGGTTGCTAACTCGACAAAATCAAAGGAAATCAAAAATGGCGCGTGGTGGAAAGCGCAAAGGCGCTGGAAGGCCTCCCTCTCGCCCGAATAAGCTCACCCGCGAGCAGAAGGCCACCCTGACTGATATTGCCCGTGCTTACACGGATGACGCTGTACGGACGCTAGTGGAGATCATGAAGGATCAGGCCGCTCCGCACGCTGCGAGGGTATCAGCATCCAACAGCGTCCTCGATCGGGCATGGGGCAAGGCTCCGCAGAGCCTGCAGCACTCGGGTCCTAACGGCGGGCCGATCCAGACCGTCGACCTAACGAACATGTCGGAAGAGCAGCTGAATGCACTCGAAGCCCTCTTTGGCCCGCTTGCCACCGCCGGCGGTGATGATGAGGGCGATACGGGAGGAGAGGGCGAGGCGGCAGGCTGAGCGTCAGCGCCAGGATGTCCAGCAGAACGCTGAGCGCATCCGCGCTCGATGCAAGACGCTGGAAGGTTTCGTAGCCGAGGCTTGGCCAATCCTGGAGCCAAAGGCAAAGCTGGTTTGGGGATGGCCGCTGCAGGCGATGGCCGATCACCTTGAAGCCGTCAGCCGGGGAGATATCACGCGGCTCCTGACCAACTGTCCGCCGGGCCTGATGAAGTCGCTGCTCCACTCGGTTTTCTGGCCTGCTTGGGAGTGGGGCCCGGCCGAGTTAACCCACATGCGTTATCTGACGTCGTCCTACTCCCAGGACAACGTCATGCGCGACAATACGAAGATGCGCCGTCTGGTGGAGAGCGAGTGGTACCGCTCCCTGTGGCCGGAGGTACAGCTTCGGTCGGATCAGAACGCGAAGGGGAAGTTCGAGAACACCAGGTCGGGCGGCCGTGAGGGCAGGCCCTTTGCCTCCATGACCGGGGGCCGCGGCGATCGCGTCATCATCGACGACCCGCATTCGACGGAGACGGCAGAGAGCGACGTCGAACGAGCAAACACCGTCCGCATCTTTCGGGAGTCCATCTCCGACCGCCTCAACGATTTGGACCGCTCGGCCATCGTCGTCATCATGCAGCGACTGCACGAGAACGATGTCGCCGGCACGATCCTGAAACTCGGCCTGCCTTATGTGCATCTCTGCCTGCCGATGGAGTACGACCCGAAGCCATACAGGTCGAGCGGGCGGATCATCGACCCGACGGAGCCAACCCGTATCGGCTTTGTGGATCCACGCACGACTGATGGGGAGCTCCTGCTGCCGGAGCGCTTCACGCGTGAGGCTGTCGATGCGCTTAAGGTGGTCAAAGGCTCCTACGGCTATGCTGGTCAGTATCAGCAGCGTCCGACGGCGCGCGAGGGCGGGCTGTTCAAGCGTCAGTGGTTCGAGGGCAAGATCATCCGGCAGGCGCCGCCTGGCACGCGCTGGGTGCGCCACTGGGACCTTGCGGCTACAAAGAAGACGACCGCAGCAAGAACCGCCGGCGTGAAGCTGGGGAAGGCACCGGATGGCTCCTACGTGGTCGGCCACGTCGTCACTACGCAGGATGAGGGCAATGCAGTTCGTCGCCTCATCAAGACGACGGCCGAAATGGACGGCACGGATGTGATGATCAGCCTGCCTCAAGATCCGGGGCAGGCGGGGAAGGTGCAGGCGAAGGATTACGTCTCGATGCTCGCCGGCTGGACGGTAAAAGCCGATCCTGAGACGGGAGACAAGGTGACACGCGCTGAACCGTTCTCGTCACAGTGCGAGGCCGGCAACGTGTTCCTTGTCCAGGGCACATGGAACGAGGCCTATCTCGACGAGCTCTGCCTCTTCCCGGGCGGCGCGTTCAAGGACCAGGTGGATGCTACGTCTGGCGCGTTCGGTCGGTTGGTAGGTAACCGGCAGTCACAGACGACGACCGCCACCGTGAAGGGCCTTTACTAGCATGTCTTAGCTTTGCGCGCGGAACAAAAACGGTGCGAGCTGTTTCAGCATCACTGAAAGAGGTGGCGCATGGTTCATGTTGTTCTAATTGGGGACTCGATCCTCGACAATGCGGCTTACGTGCCGCGAGGCGGCGATGTCACTTCCGTCCTGATGAAGGAGTTCGGTGACGGTAAAGTCACTCTGCTGGCTGAGGACGGCGCGGTTATCGACGGCGCTATCAGCCAGCTGAACAGCATTCCCGATGACGCGACCCTTCTGGTGATCAGCGCCGGAGGCAATGACGCATTGCAGTCGATTGGGGTACTGCTTGAATCAGTGGAGACGGTCACCGAGGCACTAGAAAAGGTGCGGGTCATCAGGGATAGGTTTCGGGACCGGTACCGAACACTCCTCAATGAAGCTGAGCGTTTCAATCGTCCCATGGCAATCTGCACAATCTACGACGCGATGCTGCCAGATCTACAGCAGCGCCGCGTAGCTAACCTTGCCCTTGGAGTTCTGAATGACGTCATCACCCGTGAGGCGGCGAAGCGTGGATTACCGCTGATCGATCTGCGGGTGATGTTCTCAAAGGACCAGCACTACGCTAACGCCATCGAGCCATCTGAAGACGGGAGCCAACTGATAGCGAGGGCGATCTTAGAGGCGATGGAAAAGCCGCATGCGAGCGGATCAACCATTCATACTGCGCTTTAACAGCAGCGGCTCAGACGAAGCGCCGTTAAGCGTCTCCGACAATCACCGTTATGATGCCGGTACCACCGCAGTCTGCGCATTGCCTGCCACTTTGCTCTCCGGAGCCGCCGCACGCGAGGCAGATGCCATCTGCGGACTGCTTGGACCCAGGTTCCGTTTCGTCACCAGGTAGAAGCTTCGGGCTCTCGCTCGGCTTGTCGTTGCCTGTCATCGTCATCTCCTGTGCTTTGCGCCAG
>DASYHX010000085.1:0-4794 GCA_035998065.1 Pseudorhizobium sp. | reverse complement strand
GACCGGCATAGGCCTCGCGAACAGATATCCCTGATAGCCATCGCAGCCGGCGGCGGAGAGGAACTGAAGCTGGGCGTGGGTCTCCACTCCCTCCACGATGCACTGGAGACCCAGGCTCTGGCACATGGCGGAGATGGTTCGCATCATGTCGCGAGCACTCGCCTCCTTCTCGAGGTCCTGGATGAAAGACCGGTCGACCTTGATGCGGTCAATCGGAAGGCGCCGCAGATAGCTGAGGCTCGAATAGCCTGTGCCGAAATCGTCGAGTGCGACCGCCGCCCCCTTCGCCCGCAGCCGCGCCAGCGCTTCCACCGCGCGCGAAAAATCCTGCATGATCGCCGACTCGGTGATCTCGAACATCAGACGGGTCGGGGGGATTCCCCCGACTTCGATCTCACCCAGGATCGCCTCCATGGTGCTTTGGCTGCAGACATCGAACGCGGAGAGGTTGAAGGAGAGCCGAAGGTTGTCGGGCCATGTTCTCGCCGCCCGCAGCGCGCTCCTGAAGAGCGGAACGGTGACCTTGCCGATGATGCCCGCCTGCTCAGCGACCCGGATGAACACGTCCGGACGAACCTCGCCAAGGACCGGGTCGTGCCAGCGAGCCAATGCCTCAAAGCCCAGGGCATAGCCATTGCGGTCGACAATCGGTTGATAGGCGAGGTGAAAGGCGTCCTCGATGTCGACAGCGCGCAGCCGCTGCGCCACGGCAGCCGTTTTCTTGATCTCCGCCTCATGAAGGTCGGAAAAGATGGCGACGGCGCCCTTGTCGTATTCCTTGGAGTAGTAGAGGGCGAAATCGGCCTTTTCGAAAAGCTCTTCTCCGCTGGTGGCGACACCAGGGAAGCAGGCAACGCCGCAGGTTGCGGAAATCGTGACGCTACCCTCTTGGAAAACGAAGGGTGGTTCCAGTGCATCCAACGCGTGCGTGCAGGTTGCCTTCAGGTCGTCTTCCTCGCCGATCTCCTGGAGGATCAGGGCGAACTCGTCGCCTCCAAGACGGGCCAGCAACGTGCCTTCCGGCAGGTTCGCCGTCAAACGCTCGCCCACCTCCCGCAGCAGCTGGTCGCCGACGCCGTGCCCGAAGATGTCATTGACAGGTTTGAACCCGTCGAGATCCAGGACACCGACAGCGAAGGGCTGCCGTGCCCTGCCCGCCTGGTGATCTGCAATACGCCGCTCGAGATGATCGAAGAAGCACCGGCGATTGGCCAAGCCCGTGAGGCTGTCCTGGTTGGCAAGAAGGCTGACTTCCGCGTTCAGTGACTGCAACTGCTTGCGCTGCCTGTCCAGTTCCACTTCCTTCTCGATGCGCTGACGGAAATCCGAATGCGATCTCTGCATGACGATGATCATGCCGCCGATTGCAAGCACCATGTTGATCGCAATCGCGTGGAAGACCGTGTGATCCTGCAGGGCCAGGAACCCCGCCGTCGGGAGCACGACGAGAAGGAAGAGCATCGGCGCAACCTGCCGCAGAGGCCGCAAGCAGGTCATCACCGCGATGATCGTGATACCGGTAAAGAAGGTGTTTTGGACCTTGGTGTAGGTGTCGCCATAGCTGAACAGGAGAAGCGACCATACAGAAACGGCGATGCCCATCGTGCAGGCGAGGACGATCACTGTCCTCAACGCCTTTTCGATCACTGCATCCGAGGGCGCCTGGGCCCGCCCGAGGACCATCCGGATGGCCCGCACCAGGCAAACGGTCACGAAGAAGGCGGGTATCCATATGGAAAGCACGGCCGGCGCTTTATCCACATACGTCAGCGCCAGCATTATCATGTTGACGATAACGATGGCATACATCAGCGGGATTTGGCGGGAGAGTTCGAAATATTGCGCGCGCCGAAACTCTGTGGAGTCGTACCGCGGAACAAAGAACTGTCTGATCACACTCGGGATCAGCATTGACACTCCTTACGTCGCCCCGAAAGGAGCACGCGCACCAACTGCACTATCAGCGGCCAAAACGGACGCCCATCGGCAAGCGGACCCTGCCACCCGTCATGGCGCAGAACGATGCCACCAAGCGTGTATCAGCTTATTCTTAATAAATGAGATGCGATGAAACGCAACGGTTCCGAGATCAGCTTGTCAGCATCTGCTGCATTGAGCGGACGATCTTGCGCGGATCATAAGGCTTGCTGAAGAAGTGGCTCTCCGGGGGGATATCGCCATCTGAGACACGGCGATAGCCGGAGGTGACGATGATTTTCAGCGGCGGCCACCGGTCACGAATGTAGGCCGCAAGGCGAATACCGTCCATACTGCCAGGCATATCGACGTCGGTGAAAACAAGCCGAATGTCATGGTTTTGATTCAGCACCATTATGGCCTCGGAGGCATTCGATGCCTCGGAGACCACGAACCCGGCATCGGCAAGGTTGTCCACGATGTTCAAACGCAGCAAAGGCTCGTCCTCTACGACGAGAACGTGGATGTCCTTACTCATGATGCACAATCTCATGCTCATTCTGGGGCGGGGATGAGTTTTCGGCTCGTCCTGCGCCAAAACCCGCCCAAGCAGATTCCGTTCCAGCCGCCTTCATAAGATTGTCATCATGAACGTCAGGGGGCGGGAAGCGGTTCAGGAAGCGAGAGCACGCCGCCCGCCGGAACTGTTGGAGGCAGCCCGGTGTTCTTCTTTAAACAATGGAGAACCGCGATGGCCAACGACAACAAGGATGAGAGAGCGCAGGAGGCGGTGGAAAGCACGGGGGGAAAATCCGGTGGCGGCCAGGAACGAAACCCGGCCGGTCCGCATGCGAAAGATAAGCTGACAGATCCGGAAAAGACCCCCGGTGCCGGCTCGCTTCCAGACGATCAGGGCAAAGAAGCCGATATCGGTCCGGACTGAGCGCGACCTTATGGCGCTTGCCAAGAGACCGCACGGGCTCTAGAGCGGCGGCAGTCTTGAACCGGAACCGCATGCATGGCGGGCGAAACGATCACCCTTTACGACGCGATCGGTGGCGATGCGACCGTCCGCGCTCTGACGCGCCGTTTCTACGAACTGATGGATACGCTGCCGGAGGCGGCACGCTGCCGCGCCGTGCACCCGCCGAGCCTCGAGGGCAGCGAAGCTAAGCTCTATGACTATCTGACTGGCTACCTTGGCGGGCCGCCCGCCTATGTGCAAAAGCACGGGCATCCGCGGCTGCGCTCCCGGCATTTCGCAGCGCCCATCGGTCCCGAGGAAACGGCGGAATGGCTCCTCTGCTTCCGCCAGGCCCTGGAAGAAACGGTCGAGAACCCCAAGCTCCGCGACATCATCTGGCCGCCGATCGAGCGCCTTGCACACCATATGCAGAACAAGGAATAGCCAGTTGGAAAGACTCGACAATCTCCGACCGTTGATTCTGTTTCTGAGCGGCGTCTTCGGGGCAGCCGGCGTGGCACTGGCGGCCGCGGCGAGCCATGGCGGTGACACGCGGCTGCTTGGAACGGCATCGATGATGTGTCTCGTCCACGCCCCTGCCCTCGTCGCGCTATATGCCGCTGGTCGGCGGGTCAGAACTGCCACGCTCGCAGCCTTGGTGATCGGCCTCGGTACGCTCGTCTTTGCCGGTGACCTGCTCGCGCGGCACTTCCTCGGCAGCGGACTGTTTCCCATGGCCGCACCGACCGGCGGCACGACCATGATCCTTGGCTGGCTGATCGTCGCCTTGGGAGCCTTCCTTCGTTCTGAAGGATAGCTCGCAGCCACCTATCGGCGGAAGGCGACAATCCGGGCGGGGACGTCCGATGCAACCTCACGTTCGACATCGCGGCGTTGGCGGTCTCGCAATGTGACGATATTCGTCATGTCGGACGTCGGCTCATTCTGCGTCAACAGCGCATAAAGCTCAGGCACCAGACCGTCACCGGTCTGTTCAGCGAGCTTGTGGAGCCCGATGAACAGGCTTGCGTCAGGACGTTCTTCTCTCATCATTGCGTTCCTTCATGGTCTGCAGCGCACGCTCCAGGCTCGACTTCGAGCCGTTGCGCAGCGGGACGAAGGTCTTTCCGAACTTCTTGCATCCGGTCTTCACCCTCAGACACGCGTCATGGCTGATACAGTCGATGGGGCAAAAGACGCAGTCGACGGACGGCAGCACCGTATCGATGCGCGAGACCGCTTCCCTCAAGCCCCCGTCATGATGAATGAGTTCCGCGCCGTGTTTGTTGGCGATCTGGCGAAGGTGGGCGACCTGGCAGTCGCGCCCGCCGACATAGAGGAAGCTGCGGATATCGAGGGCAGACGGTTCCTGCGCAGCCTGGACGCTCGCGCCATCGCCATTGCTGCCGTTACCCTTGCGCTTCTGCTTCTTCGCCATGCTCACATCCCTCTCGATTCCGTGGCCTCAGCCCGTCGACGGCGGGACCTTATTTAAGTTGACAATCGCAGGCAAGATTAAAGTTGATGGCGTTCGTCAAGTTATAGAACTGCTCGCTCCCGCCGATTTTTTTACCGTTTGATAAAAATTCGGCCTGTGGTAGCCTGCCTTCAATAGTTGTCCATAAAGCCATAAAAGAGGGAACTCAGATGGAACGACTGGGAAGCGGGATACAGGCTGGCCGCCTGTCACCCGACGAATACGCATCCAATTTTTCCGACCTCCACCCGCGCCTCGACAAGCATGAGGCGCTGGTCGCAGCCGACCGCTGCTACTTCTGCTACGACGCGCCCTGCATGACGGCCTGTCCCACCGCCATCGATATCCCGCTGTTCATCCGGCAGATATCGACCGGCAACCCCCTCGGCTCCGCCAAGACCATCTTCGACCAGAACATCCTCGGTGGCATGTGCGC